>DATJPH010000453.1:0-9278 GCA_035506475.1 Bacteroidota bacterium
GTTCCCCTCTCCCGAGGCGAAAAGGTTGACGTAGAGATTACCGGCGCGCTCCGCGTAAACGTATCCTCCCACTCCCGCAATAAACCGAAGGACGTTGGGGGGACAGCAGGCGCAGGCGAACCAGTGGGACCGCTCCGCGCCGCGGAACGAGCCGAGCGGATTGGGATAGAAAAACGCGTCGCCGTTCATCGACACGCCCGAGAGGATCGCGTTGTAGAGAACCCGTTCCAGGACGTCGACGTACTGTGCGTCCCCTTTCAGGAGGAACATCCTCTGGCTCCAGAGCGCGAGCGCGATCGACGCGCACGTCTCGCAGTACGCCGAGAAATTCGGGAGCGCATACGCCTGGCTGAACCCTTCGCTCCTGCCGACCGCCCCGATCCCCCCCGTGATGTAGAGCTTCCGCGAGACGACGTCGCGCCAGATCCGGTCAAGCGCGGGGAGATACGTGTCGTCGCCGCCGAGCGCGGTCACGTCGGCCATCCCCGAATACATGTATGCCGCCCTGACGGCATGCCCTTCGGCCCCCTCCTGATCGAGGATCGGCCTGTCGTCCTGCGCATACTCGCCGAGGAGGTCGTGCCCCTGCGCGTTCCCCCTCTGGTCCAGGAACCACTTCGCCATCCGGAGGTACTTTTCCTGGCCGGTCACGCGGTACAATTTGCACAACCCTATCTCGATCTCCTGGTGATCGGGCACTTCTCCCCGTCGTCCCGGACCGAACGTTGAGCAGACGAGGTCCGCGTTCTTCAGGGCGACGTCAAGGAGCGACCTTTTTCCCGTCGCCGCAAAGTACGCCGCGGCCGCCTCGTACATGTGGCCGACCGTGTAGAGCTCATGGCTCCCCTGCTTCATCCCGACCCAGCGCTCCTTCCCCCCCGGGGGGGCGTAGTCCGGCCTGATGAGCCGCCGGGGCGTGTAGAGATACCCGTCGGGTTCCTGCGCGGCCGCGATAAACACGACGATGGAATCGATCGTCCGGACGAGCGCCTGATCCGGGTGTGCCATGAGGGAGTAAGACGCCCCCTCGATCACTTTGAATATATCCGAGTCGTTGAACTGGTACCCGGTGTATTTTCCCTCCCGGATGCCCGCGGCGAAAACGAAGTTGTCGATCCTGCCGGTCTTCTCGCACTCGGTGAAGTTGCAGGGGAGCGTGACGCTCCTGTTCACCTCGAGCCTCCGGGACCAGAACCCGTCGGTGAATTTGACGGATGTGAACGGAACGGGGGTGATCGGGTAATCCCGTTTCGGGGAGGGGGCGTCCCCTCCCCGGAGTGTGAGCGGGAACAAAGCGGCAAGAGCGGCCATCAGGGGGAGCGGCAGTCGCATGGCTGTCTCCTGCTACCGTGCCGAGAACTTGTAGACCGTCGTCGAGGTGAAGTTCTCTCCCGGACGGAGAACTGTCGAGGGGAACGATGGCTTGTTTGGCGAATCGGGGAAATGCTGGGTCTCCAGGCAGAATCCCGTCCTGTAAGCGTACGGCTTTCCCCCCTTGCCGATATTCGTTCCGTCGAGGAAGTTCCCGCTGTAGAACTGGATGCCGGGCTGTGTGGTCCACACCTCCATCACGCGTCCCGAGGTCTTCTCAGTAACGCGCGCTGCCAGCGAAAGCCCCTCGCCCGTCCTGTTCAGAACCCAGTTGTGGTCGTACCCCCGTCCGAACCTGAGCTGGTCATCCTTGGCGGCGATCCGTGCGCCTATTGCGGTGGGCGTCCGGAAATCCATCGGCGTCCCTTCCACGGGCTTCAGCTCTCCCGTCGTGATGAGCCCTGAATCGATGGGGGTGAACTTGTCGGCGTTCAGCATCAGCTCGTGGGAAAGTATGTCCCCGTTCCCCGCGCCTGCGAGGTTGAAGTACGAGTGATGCGTCAGGTTCAGGACGGTCGGCTTGTCGGTGGTCGCCGCATAGTCGATCCTCAGCTCGTTCGAATCGGTGACCGTGTACACGACGGTGGCCTTCAGGTTTCCCGGGTATCCTTCCTCGCCGTCCTTGCTCAGGTAGGAGAGCGTGAGCGAGGCCTTCGTCGCGGGGGTGGATTCGTCCGCATCCCAGACGACCTTGTCGAAGCCTTTGAGTCCGCCGTGAAGCGTGTTCGGGCCGTCGTTCGCGTTCAGCGTGTATTCCTTCCCGTCAAGCGTGAAGTGCGCCCTGCCTATCCGGTTGCCGTACCGGCCGACGATCGCGCCGAAGTACGGCGTCGCCTTCAGGTACGAGGAGAGGGAGTCATACCCCAGAACGATGTCTCCCGGCGTGTTCGATTTGTCCGGGACGAGGAGTGAAACGACGATCCCCCCGTAATTGGTGATCCGGGCTTCCATCCCCGCGTTGTTGCGGAGCGTGTAGAGGAAGACTTCCTTTCCGTCGACGGAGCCAAACGGCGCCTTCGAGCGCCGGGGTGCGTCCGGGTGTGAGGGGGAGCAGCCGGCGATCAGCATCGCTGCGGCCGCGACAAGTGAAAACGTAGCGGGGAGAAACTGTGTCATTGCTCTGTTCCTTTCTCGTAGTTGTCATCGTTTGTCCAGAGGCGGTTGAAGACGTAGAAGAGCGCCCCCCCGCTGGCGAGAAATACCGCCAGGAGAGGGAAGGCGTACATCAAACGTCCGTACAGAAAATTTCCGACGGTGAAAAGTGCTGCCCAGATTGCCGTACAGCCCGCGAACCAGCCCAGGAGCGCGAGCGGGATATTATCGCCGGTGCTCCGGGAGGCGGCGGGGAGCCCCGCTTCCCTCCGGATGGCATTCCAGCCCGGGCCGAACGGCCTGACCCGTGTGTAAAACTCGACAAGCGTCTTCCTGTCGGTTTTGGGCCCGAGGAACGCGGTCAGTATCCAGCAGACGGTCGTAAACGCGATCGTGACGAGAAGCCCGGCATGTGTGCTGATATGCGTCCCGCTCTTGTTGAGAATCAGGAGGCAGACGGAGACCGCAAAAGAGCTAATCATGGCGACGACCTCGCTCCAGGCGTTCACGCGCCACCAGAACCAGCGGACGAGATAGAGAAGGCCGGTCCCCGCCCCCACCTGGAGTATGATGTCGAAGGCGTCCTTGGCCGTGTCGAGGAGATAGACCGTCCCCGAGGCGGCGAAGAAGAGCCCGAGCGTCACGAGCCGTCCGGCCATCACGTAGTGCTTCTCGCTCTCCTGCTTCCGGATGAACCGCCTGTAGAAGTCGTGGACGAGGTAGGAGGCTCCCCAGTTCAGGTGCGTCAGTATCGTGGACGAATTGGCGGCGATCAGGCCTCCCACCATCAGCCCCATGAACCCGACGGGAAGAAACTTCAGCATTGCCGGGTATGCGATGTCGTGCCCGAGAAGGTGAGGATCGAGCGCGGGGAATGCGGCCTGGATGTCCGAGAGCTGCGGGTAGATGATGAGCGAGCAGAGTCCCACGAGAATCCATGGCCAGGGCCGCAGGACGTAGTGCGCGATGTTGAAGAACAGGACCGCGGCCAGCGAGTCCCGCTCCGATTTGGACGCCAGCATCCTCTGCGCGATGTAGCTTCCGCCCCCCGGTTCGGCGCCGGGATACCAGACGGCCCACCACTGGACGGCCACGGGCATGATGAACACGGCGACCGCGATGTCCCAGTTGTTCGTGAAATCGGGGAGGATGTTGAGGTAGTTTATCCCCCCGGGTCCTTTCAGGGCCGAAATCTTGTCCACGAGCCCCGAGAGCCCGCCGATCTGGGGGAGCGCAAGGGCGAAATACGCCGCCGCGATCACGGCGGTCATCTTGATGAAGAACTGCACCATGTCGATCACGAGGACTCCCCAGAGCCCCGAGTACGTCGCGAAGAAGGCGTTCAGCAATCCGATGAACAGGAGTGTCTGCCACCGCTCGAACCCGAAGAGGATCCCGGCAATTTTACAGGCGGCCAGGTTGACGGACGCCATGATCATGCAGTTGAAGAAGAGTCCGAGGTACACCGAGCGGAATCCGCGGACGAAGCTCGCCGCCTTTCCCGAATACCTGATCTCGTAGAATTCCAGGTCGGTCATCACGCCCGAGCGCCGCCAGAGCCTTGCGTAGAAGAACACCGTGGAGACGCCTGTCAGCACGAACGCCCACCAGACCCAGTTTCCCGCCACCCCGTTCCGGCGGACGATGTCCGTCACCAGGTTGGGCGTGTCGCTGCTGAACGTGGTCGCCACCATCGAGAGCCCCGCGAGCCACCACGGGACCGACCGGCCCGATGCGAAGAATTCCGATGTGTTCTTGCCTGCGCGCCGCCCGAAGAAAAGAGAAGGGAAAAAACAGATGACGAGGGAGAGGATGATGATAATCCAGTCCAGCAATTGGAGATGCACAGGGTGAATCCTTTCGGGGGGGGTGGGGGACTCCGTCGCTCCGATCCGCCGGCGGATTTCAATTTGGCCAGACTTTTCGCGAGAATCAAGGCCGCACGCGCCCGCGTTGCTGATCGTGTGAGCTCTCTATAATAGACGGCGGCCGGTCCGGTACCATGACAGGAGCGCGGGGTCACCTCCCCGCCATGATACTTGACCTTCCGTGGCCGAATGACGATATTATAGAATCTCCTGTCGGTTTACTTCTGTCCGATCATCCGGTTTTTCTCGAGTAAGTGAGTGAATGTGTTCTTTTCGTGTCTCACGGGGGGTAGGTCAGGCCCTCTGCGTCTGCCTTTTCATCGTTCCGTTCTTTCCCGTGCAGGTAGTCGCCCAGATGATACCGGAGAGAGACTCGCTCCCTTCTGAAAAAAGCGGGGAATTCCTCCCGGCCTGGCACGCGGCCATCTCCAACATACCCGGTGACTGGCTCCGGTTCGCCGGTATTGCGTTCGCGCCGCGCTGGGCCCCGCTGATGGCCGGCACCGCGGCCCTTACCGTGGGCCTTGTTGCCACGGACGACGAGACATGGCGGCGTTCGCATGAGTGGTATACGGGGTCGCCGACGATCAAGCACCTGAGCGACGATGTGGAATTCGTGGGGGACGGCCGACCGCAATTCGGCGTCGCCGCGGCGTTCGTCGCGTACGGCTTTCTCGGCCGGGATTCCCGGGCCCTCCGGACGGGGAGCCAGATCGTTGAAACGATCCTTGCAAGCGGAACGGTGGTCCAGGTGCTCAAGCATATCACCGGACGGGAAAGCCCGTTCGTCTCGACCCGCCCCGGGGGCAGGTGGGACCTGTTTCCGAACCAGATTGACTACGCCAAACACGTCCCCCACTTCGACGCCTACCCGTCGGGTCACGTGACGACGGCTCTTGCAACCGTCACGGTGGTGATCGAGAACTACCCGGAATGGTGGTGGGCGCGGCCGGTCGGCTACGCGGCGGTGACACTGCTCGCCGTCAGCATGGGAAACACCGGGATTCACTGGTACAGCGACTACCCGCTCGCGGTCGTTCTCGGTTATTCGTTCGGGATGATCGCTGCACACCCGGTGCAAACGGGGGGGCTGGGGACGGAAGCGGAACCGGGTGAGCCGAAGTTTTCAGTTGCGCCGCTCATCGAGCCGGAGAGAGCCGGAATCATCGTCAGCGTGTCGTTTTAGGGAGATCGCCTGTTCACCTGCAACCAGGAATGCAGATGAAACCCACTTGCGTTATACTCGGAGTCTGTCTCGCCGGAGCCGTGAGCGCCGGACGCGTTTCCGCCCAGGAGGAAGAACCCCCTCCCCCGGAGACCATCCAGGAGATGCAGGCCGAGTCGCCGCTCGAGGAAGCCGACTCGGCCCGGCCGGCGGCCCATGACGCTCAGAGATCATCATCGTTCACGTGGTACTCCATGTTCACCAACGTCCCGGGCGACTGGCTGAGCGCGGGGGAAGCGGCATTCCGCCCCGAGGGGCTCCCGGTGATGGGGGGTATCGCGCTCGCCACGGGGATGCTCCTCCTGGGTGATCACGCAAGCTACGCCTATTCCCACGGCCTGTACACCCGATCCTCCGACGTCCGGTTCGCGACAAATCAGATGCTCCGCGCAGGAGACGGGAAGACGACGCTCGGCATCGCCGCGGCGTTCGCCCTCTACGGGTTTGTGGGGGACGACAGCAGGGCGCTCCGCACGTCAAGCGGAACCGTGGAAGCGCTCCTCGCCTCGGGGATCGCCGTTCAGCTCCTCAAGCGCATCGCCGGACGCGAGAGCCCGCAGGTCGTAACCCAGGGAAACGGGAAATGGCGCCCGTTCCCCCCCCTCAGCGCGTACAACAAGAACCAGCCCAGGTACTACGCGTTTCCCTCCGGTCATATCACAACGGTGATGGCGACGGTGACCGTGATCGCCGAGAACTATCCCGATGAAAAATGGATCAGGCCCGCCGGGTACGGCGTCGTCGGCCTGACCGCGGTCAGCCTCGTGAACAAAGGCTGGCACTGGTACAGCGACTTCCCGCTGGCGATTGCTCTCGGGTACACGTTCGGCAGGTTGGCCGCACATCACACAGACGAAGAATCTTCTCCGGACGCTGCCGTGGGGCCGGCGAGCGCGTCGATCCGCGTGCTGCCGAACGTCGGGCCCGGCGGCGCAGGCGTGATGCTCGCCCTCACATTCTGAACCGCGCTCGCACCGTTGCATTTCTCTCGAGGCTGAGGTATACTCAAATCCGGAAATCGGAGTTCTCAATCATGGAAAGGAGCGAAATGATGAAGCGCTGGACAGCGGCTCTCCTTGCGGCGGCGATAATGATGCTGCCTGTTGCGGGGTGCACGAAACAGCAGCAGCAATCCGGGCAGACGGGGGCAAACATGGCCTCACTCGGGAGCGGCACGGGGATGGTCGCGGGGATTCGCTGGTCTCTGCCGAAACGGTGGACGGAACAGGGACAGCGCCCGATGCGCGTCGCAACCTACAGCATCCCGGCCGCGGAAGGGGATCCCGAAGCGGGAGAGTGCGCGGTGTTCTTTTTCGGGTCCAACCAGGGGGGAACTGTCGAACAGAACATCGAGCGGTGGGTCAGCCAGTTCGAAACCACCGGCGTCCCCACGCGGTCGGACAGGACGGTGAACGGGATGAAGGTGAGCCTTGTGCAGGTCGCAGGCGCCTACCTGGCTCCTGCGGGACCGCAGATGCAATCGACGGGAAAGAAAGAGAATTTCCGGCTCCTGGGGGCGATCGTGGAGGGACCCGAAGGACTGGTGTTCTACAAGTTCACGGGGCCCGCAAAAACAGTCACCGAGGCCGAAGGAGAATTCAACGCGATGGTCGAGTCCCTGACAAAGGGCTGAACCCGGCCTCCGGATCTTACGAAGCACCTGCCGCCGTCCTCCTCCCCGGGGGGACGGCGGTGTTTTGTCGGGGCCGTCATCGCGCCTGGAGCTTTTCCAGCCTCCCCGCGAACTCGGTATCGTACCCCGTAATCCCTCCCTCGCTGTGCGTCGTGAGATCGACCACGACCCTGTTGTAGACGTTAAACAGCTCAGGGTGGTGGTTGAGCCCCTCGGCGATAAGCGCCGCGCCCGTCATGAATCCGAAGGCCCCGATGAAGTCTCCGAACGTGAATTCCTTGTGGAGTTTCCCCGAGAGGACGCTCCACCCCTTCAGCGTGCGCAGTGCTGACGCGATCTGGCTCTCCGAGAGCTTGCGTCGATCAGGCATGACACCTCCTTTCGCGGGTTTGTCTCTGTAGCTGTATGAACCCCCCGGTTCCCCGCGTTGTTCCCAGAGATGCTGCCGGGCCGCCCCTCCCAGTGAAATTGTCTCCCCGGAAGCGTATATTGTCACCTGTGAATAGCGGAAACACGATGAGAAACGTTACAGCACTGTTCTTCGGCCCGGTGCGGGCCATGATCGGCACGGATGTCCTCCCGCTCGGCGTCGAAGCCCCGTTCACGGGGGACGCCGCATTCGAGGCACTCGCTGCCCGGTTCCCCGCCCTCCGCCCCTGGCGGGGGAGCCTGAGGCTCGCGGTGAACCGGGAATACACCTCGTTCGCCCGCGTGCTCAATGCCGGGGACGAGATCAGTTTTCTGCCGCCGGTCAGCGGGGGCTGACCCGATGACCGCAATCACCGAACGACCCATCGAAGTCTCTTCCGTGCTCCGGGAGATCGCCAGCGCAGCCACCGGCGGGATCGACCTGTTCATCGGCACGGTCAGGGATACGAACGACGGGAAGTCCGTCGGGTCCATAGAGTACAGTGCGTATGTTCCCATGGCGGAAGAAGAGCTCCGCCGGATCGAATCTGAAATCCGGGAACGGTGGCCCGTGGAAAACGTCGCGCTCGTGCACCGGATCGGGCTCCTGCGGGTCGGCGAGATCTCCGTCCTGACCGTCGTCGGCGCCCCCCACAGGGCCGCGGCCTTCGAGGCATGCCGGTACGCGATCGAGCGCGTGAAGGCGGACGTGCCGATCTGGAAAAAAGAATTCGCCCCTGACCCGGGCTGAGGCTCACCTGTTCTCTCTATGACAACACTCTCCGACACATTCGGCCGCGTCGTCAACAACCTGCGGATCTCCGTGACCGACAGGTGCAATTTCCGTTGCCGGTACTGCATGCCCGAAGAGGGGATGGCATGGCTCAACAAGAACATGCTCCTGTCGTTCGAAGAGATCACCCGGCTCGTGGAAATCTTCGCCGCCCTGGGCGTGACGAAGATCCGCCTCACCGGGGGGGAGCCGCTGATGAGGAAAGAGCTCTGGAGGCTCGTCCGGATGATAAGGGCGGTCGGCGGCATCAGGGACATCGCCCTGACGACGAACGGTTACTTCCTCGCCGACCAGGTCCGGCTGCTCAAGGACGCGGGGCTCGACAGGATCAACGTCAGCCTTGACTCCATGGATCCCGCGACGTTCACCGCCATGGTGCGGAGGGCGTACTTCGACAGCACGTGGAAGGGAATCGAGGAGGCGCTCCGCTCGGGGATCGCACCGGTGAAAGTCAACGTCGTCCTCATCAGGGGGGTGAACGACGGCGAGATCGAGTCGTTTGCGAAGCTCGCCCGCTCGCGCCCCGTTGTCGTCCGGTTCATCGAGTTCATGCCGATCGGCCGTGACGACGGCTGGTCAATCGACCGTGTCGTCCCGACCTCCGAGGTGATCGCGAGGATCGGCGCGGTGGCCCCCCTGGTCCCTGTCCCCGTGCAGACGCCGGGTGCGCCGGCCGAAGCGTACCTGTTTGCCGACGGTGCGGGAGAGATCGGCGTCATAAGCTCCGTGACGCAGCCCTTCTGCGGGGACTGTAACCGGGTGCGGATCACCTCCGACGGAAAATTCAGGACATGTCTCTTCTCCCTGAAGGAAACGGACCTCCGCGCGCTCCTCCGGGGCGGGGCACCCGATGAGGAGATTGCGGCAACGATCGTCAGCGCCGTCAGG
>DATJPH010000454.1:0-14867 GCA_035506475.1 Bacteroidota bacterium
GCCACGCGCGCTGGGCGCACGAGCACGACGTCTGGCTCCAGGGATTTTTCAACTACGGGTTCGCGGACGACAGGATCCTTGTGGCGTCGATCGACACCGCCGCGCACGAAGTGAAGCTCGCGACGCCGCACATATACGGCCTTGCAAGCGGGGAGAACTTCAACGAGTACGTCGCGCTCAATCTCCTGGAGGAGCTCGATGAGCCCGGCGAGTGGTACGTGGACAGGGAGAAAGGGCTTCTCTTTTTCTGGCCCCCGGGGGAGATTGCCAATGCGCGTGTCGCCGTCTCGGTCCTCGAGGAGCCGCTCGTGGCGCTTGATCACGCCTCAAACGTGATATTCCGTTCGCTCACGATCGAGAACGGGAGAGGGATAGGGATATCCATGGAGGGGGGAGAGCACGACAGCATCGTTGGGTGCGTTGTGCGGAACGTGGGGACGGTCGGGATCATGATGGGAAAAGGGGCGGAGCCGTCGTCTCCGGGCGCCGTGGCGGACGACTACAGGGGGGTGCCGGTGTCGCGCGTCGTGGGGAGCCTCTCGTCGGAGTGCTACGTGAACACCGTCTGGGACCGGGACGCCGGGAAGGACCAGGCGATAGACCGCTGCGAGATCTATAATACCGGGTCAGGCGGGATCGTCCTGGGGGGCGGGAGCAAGAAGGAGCTGACACCCGGCCGGTGCGCCGTCACGAACTGCAGGATACACGACTACGACAGGAGAAACAAGGCGGGGGCCTGCGGGGTGATCGTCGACGGGTGCGGCAACATCGTCGCCCACAACGAGATCTACAACGGCGACCTCCAGGCCATCATGGTCCACGGGAACGACCACCTGTTCGAGTTCAACCTGATACACGACGTCGCCCGGAACTCCAACGACGCCTCGGCGTGGTACCTCGGCAGGGACCCGAGCGACCAGGGGAACATCGTCCGGTGGAATTTCTTCCACCACGTGGGGCGCCCCGACAGGAAGTGGACGATGGGGGTCTACTGCGACGATGCGACGTGCGGCGTGCTCATCGAAGGGAACGTCTTCTATAAAGTGGCGTCATACGGGACCGTCTACAGCAACGGCGGCCACGACATCGTCGTCAGGAACAACATATTCGTCGCGGGATACGGGCCCGCCATACAGGTCAAGTCGATGTGGTACGACTTCGGGATAGGCGAGATCCCCTATTTCTTCGGGGAGAAGGGGATCTACACGAAACGGCTGACGGCATCGGTCGACATCAGGAAGCCCCCCTACAGCACGAGGTATCCCCTCCTGAAGGACTGGCTCGACCTCCTCCCCGACGGGAAGACATACACCGGCATGAGGCCGAGGCGGAACGTCTTCGACCTCAACGTCCTCTACAAGTACGACGAGACATTCCGGCTCGTGGGGAAATACGCGCAGTGTGATTTCGGCGAGAACTTCATCGCGCAGACCGATCCGGGGTTCGTGGAGGCGGGGAAGATGAATTTCGCTTTGAAAGACGACTCACAGGTCTACAGGGAGCTCCCGGGGTTCAAAAAAATCCCGTTTGATCTGATCGGCCCGAAGGATCGATAGTGGCCAGGGTGTTCATCACCGGCTCTTCGGACGGTCTGGGCCTCATGGCGGCCCGGCTTCTTGTCGCAGGCGATCACCGGGCTGTCGTCCATGCGCGCAATGCACGCCGGGCCGCGGAGACGTTGACAAGGATCCCGGGTGCAGAATCGGTCGTCACAGGAGACCTCGCAAGCATCGCAGAAACGAAAAAGCTCGCGGAACAGGTCAACGCACTCGGCTCCTTTGATGCGGTCATCCATAACGCGGGGATGGGATACCGGGAACCGAAACGGGTCACGACAGTCGACGGCCTGCCTGCGATATTCGCGGTGAACTCGCTGGCCCCCTACATACTCACCTCCCTTATTGCCAGACCCGGGCGGCTCGTCTACGTGAGCTCCGGGCTCCACAGAAGCGGCGATGTCGGTCTCGACGATCTCCTCTGGGAGAACCGATCGTGGGACGGGATGGGCGCGTACGCGGACACCAAACTGCACAACGTGATACTCGCATTCGCGGTCGCCCGCATCTGGCCGGGAGTTCTTTCCAATGCCGTGGAACCGGGGTGGGTGGCCACCAAAATGGGGGGGCGCGGCGCCCCGGACAGCCTGGAAGAGGGGCCGAAGACGCAGGTCTGGCTCGCCACGAGCAAGGAGAAGGATGCGATGATATCAGGCAAATACTTCTATCATAAAAAACCGCAGAAGTACAACACGGCGGCCGGGGATGTCGATATCCAGGATCAATACTTAGCCGAGTGCGGCCGCCTCTCCGGTGTCGGTTTCCCCCGGGATCTTTCGTAAGGATACCAGCCCATGGCCCACACGGACATGCAACAGATCGATCCGCTTTCGGCCGCCTCCAGGAGCCGCCGGCGGTTCCTGCGGCGAACACTCTTCGGGACGGCAGCGCTCTTCGTCGCCCCGCTCCTCCCCCATGGCTCACTGCGGGCACAGACAGGGGGAGACACCGGACGGAAGCTCCTTTTCTTCAGCGAGGAGGAATACGCCGTCGTGTCGGCCGCCGCGGCCCGGCTGACGGGCTACACAGCCGGAGATCCCGGGTCGAAAGAGACGATAGACCGCGCGCAGAGGGCCGACCAGTTCCTTTCCACGGAGGACCCTGAGATACAGGACCAGATACATCTCCTCCTGAGGGTATTCAATTCGCCGATCGCCTCGTTCTTCTTCAGTTTCAAGTTCTCCTCGTTCAGCGCCATGGACGCTTCCGGCCAGGACAGCTACATCGAGGGGTGGATGACGAGCTCGCTTGGATTCCGCCGGACGGGATTCCAGGCGCTCAAGCGCCTGAGCATGAGCATGCATTACACCGACGAGCGCTCATGGCCGGAGATCGGCTTCCACGGCATGGAAGTGCCGGGAGGTGCGCGATGATCGTCCGGGGAAAAGAGATCACCGGGCCGCTGAAAGAATCCGCCGATGTCTGCATCATCGGGTCGGGGTGCGGAGGGGGAGCAAGCGCAAAAATACTCTCGGAGGCGGGGAAGAAGGTCGTGCTCCTGGAGGAAGGGGGGTACTACACATCGGCCGATTTCGACGGGACGGAGGCGACAGCGTACCAGAACATGTACCAGAGGCGGGCCGGGCAGGCGACAGAAGACCTTTCCGTCACCGTCCTCCAGGGGAGGTGCGTCGGCGGGAGCACGACCGTGAACTGGATGACGTCGCTCAGGACGCCGGAGTTCACGCTCCTCGACTGGAAGCGAAGGCTCGGGATCCAGGGGATGGGACCCGAGGACCTCGACCCGTATTTCACGCATGTGGAGCGCTACCTGAACGTTCACCCGGAACCGGAGGAGAACCATAACCCGAACAACCGGATCATACTTGACGGAGCCCGTGCCCTGGGCTACAGCACGAAGTCAAACGGAAGAAACTCGCGCGACTGCGTCCGCTCCGGCGCATGCGGGCTCGGATGCCCGTTCGACGCGAAGCTCTCCGTCGCGATGACGTACATACCGGACGCCGTCAAATCCGGGGCGACGATCTACGCAGACTGCAGGGCGGAGAAGATCGAGACCGCCGGGAGGATGAAGCGGGTGACGGGGAACGTCCTTGAGAGCGGGACGAGACAGAAACGGACGGACTTCGCCGTCGAGGCACCCGTCGTTATCGTCGCGGCAAGCGCAATCAACTCGCCGGTGCTCCTCCTGAAATCGGGGCTGGCAAACTCAAGCGGCGCGGTGGGAAGGAACCTCACGTTCCACCTCACCACGGCCGTGGCCGGCCTGTTCGACCGGATCATTTATCCCTCCGGCGGGATCCCCCAGTCGGCGATGTGCGACGAGTTCCTGAACAAGAACGGAGACAACGGCGGATTCTGGATCGAGGCGGTGCCCGTCTACCCCGCGCTGGCCGCGCTGGCGTTCCCCGGGTTCGGGAAGGCGCACCGGGAACGGATGCGGGAATTTCCACGCACGGGGGCATCGATCACGCTTGTCAAGGAGATCGATTCGCACGGACGCGTCAGGGTGAACGACCGGGGTCGGGCGTCGATAAGCTACGAGCCGGGTCCGAAGGACGTCGAATACCTGAAACAGGGGGTCGCCGCGGCCGCGAGGATTCACTTTGCCGCCGGGGCGAAAGAGGTGATGACGCTGCACGCGATTCCGACGGTGATCCGTTCACACTGGGAGATCGAGCGGAAAATCCGCTCGGCGTCATGGGAAAGAAACGAGATTGCGCTCTTCAGCGCGCACCCCCTGGGAACATGCAGGATGGGGATCGATCCCAGGACATCCGTCGTGGATCCCCACTGCCAGACGCACGACGTCCGCGGGCTCTTCGTGATCGACGGGAGCGTCGCGCCGACATCGCTGGGGGTGAACCCCCAGATCACGCTTCTTGCCATCGCGGAGAAAAGCGCCCGGTGGGCGGCGGAGAACTTTGCGCAGATCGCCGGATAGATCCGGTCAGTCCGTGCCTTTTCCCCGGATCTTCTTCACATGCGGTTTGACGCCGTACGTGATCACGGTGCAGGTGTTCACACTCTCATCCATCACTTGCACGGATCTGGATTCCACCATGTTCACACAAACCCGAGCGCCGTCACGATTGAGCACCACGACCGCACTGTCCACGACCTCCTTGAGCTTCACGGGCCAGGATATCGTCATGGGGTAGGCGTCGCCCGACGTCTTCAGGTGCACATAGTAGGTGTCGGCCTGGACCGTTGAGACATAAGGGCGCAGGTCCAGGTAGGCGGCACTCCCCGGGTACGGAGTCTTGCGTCCCCGCGGATCAAGGAAACAGATCGCGAACGTCTGGACAGGAGGAGGGGGAGGAAGAGGAGCCTCCCCCAGCGCCTTGTCGAACCCGTACGTTGCATCCGGATGCACCCCGAACGTGATGGCGCTCCGGTGCCCCCCGGCATCCGATATGATGAGCGGGACAGTATACGACACGGTATCGAGGGCGCCGGGTGAACCCGGAAGGAGGCAGAGCAACACAAGCAAGAAGTGGGGCATGGCGCAGCGCGACTCCTTATTTGACGAACAACATCGATTTCGCAAGGACGGTCAGGCGGGCGTCATCCGTCCCGCGGAATTGCATCCTGTACACGTAGACCCCGCTCGGGAGTCCGCCCGCATTGAACGTCACCGTGTGGACGCCGGCGGCCTGCGTCCCCCGCACAAGCGTCGAGACCTCCTGGCCGAGGAGGTTGAAGACTTTGAGGAAGACCTCCCCCGTCCCGGGAAGCGTGTAACGAATGGAGGTCGCGGGGTTGAACGGATTCGGGTAGTTCTGCTCAAGACGAAATACCGCGGGGGCGGACGGCTGGCCCGCGATTCCCAGGAGCTGTTCGTTGTCGGCACCGAAGATGAACTCGCCGAGTTGCGATACCTGGAACTGAATCTCATCCGGGCCGGGATAATCCGCGGGCACGGGCTGGAAAGCACCCGCCCCCTCCGAAGGGCGCCAGTACACCTTGATCTTCGTGTTGTCCGTGACGTTGCTCCTGAATTCCTTCGGGAAGATTTTGATCCTGGCGGCAAACGATCCCAGACCGTGCTGGCCGATGACCCACCGGTACCTGCTGGAGTGCAGGGGAGGCGTGCCGCTGAATTGCATGCCGGCGGGGGGATCCATGTAGAGCTCCGCGGTGACGGCGCTCGGATGCGTCGTCCCGCGCAGCTGGAGCCAGAGCGCCGGATTGTTATACGGCACGTTGTCAAAGAACGTGTAGAGCGTGTCAGTCAGTGTGAGTGACACTGAGGCGGCCGGGAGGACCGAAGGCCGCACCCCCTGTTTGATGATCAGGAAGTTGTACACCCCCGCGCCGGGATCGGCGGGAATCACTACCGAGTCGGCCGTCAGCATATCGGTTTCCGGAATCACGGTGGATCCGAAGAGGGGTTTTATGGTCCATGACCTGGCGTAGCGATCCAGGTGTTTGGGCCAGTAAATAGCCGTCGGCGTCTTCGTGAGGTTGTCCCCCTGAATCTGGATGCGGAACGAGTCGACCTGGGTTGTATCGCGGAAGCCCCTGTAGTCGTAGTACACTCCCCCACCCAGCCCGACAGGATATGTGGCCACACGGCCCGGAATCGTTATGAAGCGGGCGTCCAGGATGGGAAACGGCGGCAGGGGCGGCGCAACGCCCTCGGCGAACCGTTGGAGCGATGTGTCGCTGTCAACGCCAATCGAGTTGGCAGGGCCGACACCAAGCCGGTAGACGCTGATGATCCGGTCGTTCTGGATTGTTATGGGCACCTGAAAAGAATACTGCGCGCGGGTTGAGTGAACGAGACCGATGACGAGCGCCACGTATAGTATGACTGTCTTGAGCATAGAAGAGTCCTTTCGGGTGAAATCCATGAACGAGAAACCATCGCCGCGCCCCCCGCACACCCCCGGGATGCAGGGTTCCTCACTTGAGCAACAACATTTTCCTCGATTGAACGAAGTCCCCCGCCGTGATGCGGTAGACGTACATCCCGGACGATAGCGCGCCCCCCCTGTCGTCCCTCCCATCCCAGCGCACGACGCGTGTCCCGGGCTCCGCGTGCCCGGCAAAGAGCGTCCGCACTTCCTGTCCCAGCGTGTTGTAGACGACGAGCTTCACTTCGGACGGCGAAGGGACGGAAAAACGGATCTCCGTCGTCGGGTTGAACGGATTCGGATAATTCTGCTGGAGTGCGTATGACGACGGGGCCCCCTGCACTTCCTCATGCGCGACGGCCGTTCCCACGCCGGCCAGCGCCCGATTGTCTGTGCCGGCGACCGTCAGGTCCCCGGGTGCGATGTCGTCCGGGTTCGGCAGCGCAAACGGAAGGAGTGCGACGATGTGATCTCCTGGCGGGAGCGATTCTCCGACCGGGCTGTAGACGAGCAGTCTGAGCAGCTCCCCGTCATAATGGTAGGACGCCTCGCCGAATGCCGCGCGGATGCTCAGGTCGCCGGGGACCGAGCGGACATTCCGGAGCGAGAGCTGAAGCCCCTTGACCGGAACGGCGTTCGAGAGCCACACGGCGATTCCCGACGCCGTCGCGTGAACCACGACCCTCGCGTCCGTGCCCGTCGCTTGCGCCGGGGCTCCCTCCGTCGTCGCGGCACGAACGGCAACCGGAGCCTTCATGATCCGGGTGCTGTCCGGATACATGTTCGTCAGAATCGTCTTCTGGAGCAGCGAGAGATCCTGCACGTTGACTGCCCCGTTGCCTGCCGGGTAGGGGAACATGTCCGCCGCCGTGAACTGCGCACCCGACAGCGTCGTCCTCCCCGTGATGTAGTCGACCACGAGGAGGAGATCCAGCACGTCGATACGATCGTCAAGGTTCACGTCCCCCTTGGATGTCCTGTTCGTGACCGTCAGCGTCTCGTCACCTGCCGAATTCACGTTGCCATCGGAGCTGTCAAACAGGCTTCCCAGGATGTTGACGAGGCGGATATGACTTGTTTCCACAGCGCTGGCGATGTTGACCACGTCGTACTTCAGGAGGATTGCGGATGGGTAGTCCAGGGCCGCCAGGGAATTGGAATTGATGCCGTACAGAACCACCCGTATCGAATCGTCCGTGGCCCCAAAACCATTCGCGTTCGCTCCCCGGAAAACATCGTATGAAAGCTGGAACTTGCTGTGGTCCAGCCCGTGATCCACCCCCCGGAATATGATCTGCCCGTCCGTCAACATGGTGAACTGGACGGCGTGCAAAGGAAAGCCGGACACATGGAGACCGATCGTATCAGCGCAATTTGCCGTGTTATCAAGCAGCGACCTGTGCAGCGTGCTGAACATGAGCGTGCCGAGCTGCTGCAGGCCGTTGCCGGTCACGAGAAGCGCCGAGGTTCCTCCCGCGGCGTTGTGTGCGAAGACGATGTTCCCGGCGCGGGTACCGGTGGCCGAAGGGGAGAACGTTACGCTGAACGTCTTCGCATCCCCCTGGTTCACGGTGAGAGGAAATGTTCCCGGTGAGATCGAATAATCGGGAGGGAGCGTCACACCTGATATGATGAGCGGATTCAGCGCGCCCGTGTTGCTCACCTTGACGGACTGGGAGGCGCTCAGCCCCACGCCGACAGCGCCGAAGTAGAGTGATCCCTGCGATAGGACGAACGTCGGCCCCGGAGTCTGCGGCGGGAAGGCCCCCACCTTCACAATCTGGAACGTCACCGACCGGGTGAGCCCGTCCGGCGCTATCGTGACTCCCGTCAACCCGACCATGTTGGTCGGGATGAGCTGCGGAGACCCGACGGTCTTGATCGTCCAGGAGGATGCGAACTGGCCGATCGTCGAGGGCCAGCTCAGCGTGAGAACCTTCGTGAGAACATAATCTCCCTGCACGGTGAGATAGTAGATGTCCGCCTGATCCGGGCTGGCATAGCCCCGTATATCCTTGAAGATGGCGGTCCCCGCGCCGACAGGAAATCGCGCGTCCAGAAGGACGGTGGGGCCCAGCGGCGGCGCAACGGATTCCTGATACTCTCCGAGCGCAGGGTCGGTGTCAATCCCAATGGTGTTGCCGGGGTTGACCCCGAGCGTGGCCACTTTCGAAAGGACCCCGCATGTTGCCGTGATGTCGATCTTGAAACTCACCTGGGCAGACAGGGATCCCACCCCGAGCACAACGACGGTTGCGACGATGGCCGGCAGGCGAAACAGGCGCGATTTCATAACTGACCTATTGCGAAATTGTTATTGTGCAATCTCCGTTGACAAGCACCCAGTACGCCTTCCCGGGATCGATCGTCGCGGGCGTCGCATACGCGACCCCCGAGAACGTGTAAAGCGTTCCCGGCTCGATCCTCCCGGCCGGTGTGCTCGTGATCCTCGAGGGAAGGACGGAATTCGCCAGGCTCCCGATGAGAACCCACCGGGGGGGCCCGCCCGTCACCCCCGAGACCACGACGGAGACACTGCCGAGCGGCGTACCGCCGATGGTATTGGTCTGCGGGTTTGTATAGAGCGCCCAGTACCCCGGACCGTTGGCAAGAACGGGAGCGGACGCGTAACCGCTGCCGTTGAAACCGTAAATTGATCCTGCCTCCGCACCGGGGAAGAGCACCGGGGCGGCATACGAAAAGGGGACACGGGGCACGGAGACCATATTCCATCCCGGCTGCACCGTGATCTTCGTGAAGGAAATGAGCGAGGAGCTTGAAGAGACGCCGTCGCCGTTCGTCCCCACGTACAGCGTCGCAGAGGAATCGAGTGCGAGGACGGTGGTGTTGAGGTTCCGGAGGCCCGTGTTCACGGGGTTCCAGGTTGCGCCCTGATCGGTGGTTCGGTAGACGCCGTTTCCGGAGACTCCGGCAAAGACCTCGCCTCCGGGGCTCGCGAATACCGAGGAAATGTCGTTCCCCGGCAGCCCGTTGTTGACCGGCGTCCAGTTGAGTCCCTTGTCGGTTGACCGCGACACCCCGCCGCCGAGCGCACCCGCATATACGCTCGCAGGGGACGCCACCGCAATGCATGTGATATTCAGCGAACTGAGGCCGTTGTTCCCCGACGTCCAGGAGGCACCGTTATCGGTGGACCGGTAGACGCCACCTCCCCCCAGGAGCCCGAGCGTGCCTGCATACATCATGCCGCCGTTGTCCCCACCAAGAGAAGTGACGTAGAGCGTCGTCAAACCTGCATTGCTCGAAGCCCAACTCGTCCCCCCGTCTGTGGAGAGATAGACTCCCCCGCCCGAGGTGCCCGCAAGAAGCTGACCGTTCCCGTTAACGGCAAGAGCGCTTACCGGCTGCGCCCCGAGTCCGCTGCCTGCGGCAACCCACGATGAGCCGAGATCCGTGGACTTGAAGATCCCCAGCGCACCCCCGGTTCCGGCGTACACGGTCCCGTTCCAGGTGAGAAGGGCATTCACGTTCTGGTCGCTCAGACCGGACGTCGTCCATGTCACTCCCTTGTCGATAGTCCTCTGGATCCCCCCCACCTGGATTCCGGCAAAGAGCGTATTGCTGGGGCCGCCGGCCATGCTTTGAACACTCGATCCGATCAGACCGGCATTCGACGCTCCCCATGTTGTACCACCGTCGGGGGAACGAAAGACGCCCGAACGCGTCCCCGCAAGCACCACCGAAGGCCCGGATGTGATGATCGCATTGGCCGTCACGCTCGAAGAAAGTGACAGACTGAGGCTCCAGCTCGACCCGGTGTTCACCGAGCGGTAGATCCCGCCGTTTGACGCGACGTAGAACCCTCCACCCGCTGCGGCAACAAGCGCCGTGACGGAAGGAGAAGGCAGGCCGGTGCTCGAAGGAAACCAGCTCGTGCCGGTCGATGGTGACCGGAAGACACCGGACTCCGTTCCCACAAGCATTGTATCGGTCACAGAGTTGAACGCGATGGCACGAATGGAAGTCCCGACGAGTCCGTCATTGATCGGGATCCACGAACCCCCGAACGAAGAGCGGTAGATGCCCGAGCCCGCGGTCCCGGCAAAGAGGACGCCGGAGGAGGGGTGTATCCCGACAGCCTGTACGGTGAATGACGGGAGCCCCGCGGGAGCGGCGGTCCAGCCAGCACCTTCGTTTGTGGAGAGATATCCCCCCCCACCGCTCGTCCCGACAAAGATCAGGCCGCTCGGCTGGATCGTAATTGCAAATACATTCAGATTTGCGAGGCCCGTGCTCGCGGCCTGCCACGACACCCCGTCGTCGGAGGAACGAAACACACCGGCGTTCGTCGCGAGGAAGAAGTGATCCACAACGTTCACGGCAAGCCCGCGGATCTGGACACTGACAAGCCCGGAGTCCGAGCGGGACCAGTTCAAGCCGCCGTTGACCGACCGAAACAGCCTCCCACCCGGCGTGCCGGCGACGATGTGCCCGTTTGACGCCACGGCCATCGCAACGATGTTGCCACCCGTCGGTCCCTTCGTCGGAGTCCAGAAGTTCTGCGCAAGGCCGGCGGATGTCCACCCGAGAACCAGAAGAGCAATGATATGTCGTTTCATGAGATCTCGCCCGATTGTGTTATGTTTATCGCCCTCCGGCACCCGCCGCGGGTCGCTATTTCACGTGAAGCATTTTCTTCGTGATGTTCCGGGTCCGTGATTGCAGGCGGTAGAAATACACCCCGCTTGCCTGGTTCGCCGCGTTAAACGTCACGCTGTGCGCTCCCGCGGGCTGGTAGCCGTCGACGAGATTCGCCACGTCCCTTCCCAGAATGTCGACCACCTTGAGCGAGACCTGATCCGCGACCGGGAGACTGTACCGTATCGTTGTTTCCGGGTTGAAGGGGTTCGGATAATTCTGTTCAAGCTCAAAGCCAAGCGGCGAATTCCCGGTGCGCGCGATCCCTTCAAGTTGATCGTCGTTAGCGCCGAATATGAACTCGCCGAATTCCGTGACGTTCACCCGGACAAGGAGGGGATCAGAAGGGGACGCCTGCGGGAGAGGCGCAAACACCCCTTTCCCTTCCTCCGGCCTCCAGTACACGATAATGCTGTTCTGATCCTTCACGCCGCTGTTGAATGCGGCGTGTTCGAACGAAATTCTCGCAGAAAAAGGGGCCAGCCCGGTCTGTGCAATCACCCAGCGGTACCTTCCGAGGCGGGGCGGCCGGGCACTGCTAAAATGGAGATTGGCAGCGCTGCCGGCGTACCGTTCCACGGTCACGGCCCCGGGTCCGGCTGCCAAGGAAAAATCAATAACGACAGCCGTCTGGTTGCTTTCCGCATCGAACGGATTGCTCCCCTGGTCGAAGCGGTACGAGCCCGGACCCTCGACTACCTGGTCAACCGTGCCTGCGGGGAAGACGGAAGAACGCGCACCACCCTTGATGATCAGTATGTTGTGCAAGCCCGCAAGAGGGTCCGGCAATACCGTTGCCGAAGTCCCCTGCAACATGTCGGCCGGCGGCAGGTCGGCGCTTCCTATCGTACGAATGCTCCAGGAGGACGCATAGCGTCCCAGGTCTGCCGGCCACGATATGACGGTCGACGAATTCAGCAGATTCGTCCCCTGAACCCGGACGAGGAACGAGTCGACCTGTGCCGTGTCCCGGAAATCCCGGAAATCACTGTAGACGCCTCCGGCGAGACCAGCCGGGTACAGCTGGGTACGTCCGGGAACCGTGAGAAAACGTGAGTCCATCGGAAACGGGGAAGGAGGAAGCGGCGGCGCGGGCGATTCGAGAAAAACCCCAAGAAGCGTGTCGCGGTCAAGGCCGATCGTGTTGTGAGGGTCCACCCCGAAACGGTGGACCTTGACATACGGACCATTCCTGATGACCAGCGGAATCTGGAACATGCTTTGTGAACGCGAGAGACAGGTCCCCCAGACAAGGAGGAGAGACAATGCCAGCGAGATTCGTCGCACCTGAAAAACCTTTCGTCAAATACGGACAGCCGATACAAGCCTGACCCCGCCCCGCTCTGCGCGGGGCGGGGTCAGCATTCATATGTTGAGTCGGGCAGCTATTTCAGCAGCATCATCTTGTGCGACTGGCTGAAGTTGCCGGCCGTCATCCGGTAGATGTACATCCCGGAGGAAAGCGTATTACCGCGGTTATCCCTGCCGTCCCAGCGGACAACCTGCGTCCCCTGCTCAACCTCTCCCGCCACCAGCGTGCGCACTTCCTGGCCGAGGGCGTTGTAGATCACCAGCTTCACCGCCGATGTCTGCGGAACGGAGAACCTGATCTCCGTGCTGGGGTTGAACGGGTTGGGATAGTTCTGCTGGAGCGCATACTTTGACGGGAGTTCTTCGGGCTGTTCGTGCGACAGGACCGTCTCCGCGTTCGTGACCACCCTGTTGTCCGCACCGGCAAGCACCACGCTCGTGAGCGTGACGCCGGAAGCGTTGACAAGGCTGAACGGAAGTACCGCTACGGTTCTCTCACCCGGAGCAACGACGTCGCCGTTCGTGCTGAAGAGCAGGACGTTCAGCCCTTCGTTGTCCACGCCGTAGAAGACGTTCCCCATCGAGGTGGTGGCCTTCACGCCCGCGGGCATCGCGTGGATGTTGCCGAGCGATACCTGCAGACCCTTCACGGGCACGTTATTCTGGAGATGAATCGCGATGCCCATCGGTGTAACGTAGGCAGTCACCCTCGCGTCCATGGTCTGCCCGACCTTCTTCAGGTTTGAGGCGAGCACAGGCGCAACGACGGTCTTCTGGATCCGCTGGCCGTCCGGATACATCCCGGTCAGGATGACGTTCTGCAGCAGCGAGAGATCCTGAACGTTCACCGCACCGTCGCCGTTGGGATACGGATAGATATCGGCGGACGAGAACTGGGAGCCGGTGAGCGTCGATTTGCCCGTGATATGGTCGACAATCAGGAGAAGATCAAGGATGTCCACGTGATCGTCGAGGTTGATGTCACCTTTTGCCGTGCGGTTCTTCACGGTGACGGCCTCATCGCCGCCCGAGCTGACGTTCGCGTTGGTTCCGTCCGCAAGGCTGCCCAGGAGGTTCCTGATCTTGATGGAGCTGACTTCCTGCGCTGTGGAGATATTCACGACATCGTACTTTATCGCGAAAATGCCGGAATACGTTCCCGCCGCAAGGGCGTTCGCGCCGTTCCCGTAGAGCAGGACGTTCACCGAGTCGTCCGTCGCGCCGAAGGCATTCTGCGGCCCGCGCACGATATTATAGGCCAGACTCCAGTTTGCAGGATTCAGCGTGTGCGTGATCGAGCGGAATATGAGCTGCCCGCTTGTCTTCAACGTGAACTGGACACCCTTCAGCGGGTTGCCCGCGATCGACAGGTTCAGCGAATCATAGATGTTCGCCGTATTGTCGAGCAGGGTCTTGGCCGTTGTCTTGAAGGAGAGCGTCCCGAGCTGCGACAGGCCGTTGCCGGTCACTGCGAGGCTGCTCGGGCTTCCCGTCGCGTTGTGCGTGAAGACCACGTTGCCCGACTTCGTCCCCGGTGAGCTGGGGGTGAAGCGGACGACGAAGTCCTGGAACGAGCCCGCCGCTACGGCAACCGGCGCCGCGGGAGTAACGAAGTAGTCCGCCGGCGTCGTGATCGCGCTGATGTTCAGGGTCTGCGTCCCGCCGTTGCTGACGCGCACCGTCTGCGTTGCGTTGACACCGACTCCGACTGTTCCGAAATCCAACGACGCATGGTCGATGCTGAATCCAGGTCCGGTCACGGGTGCCTTCTGTCCGACCTTGATGATGAGCAGCTTCAACTGGCCGCTCCCGTCGAGCGTCACCGTCACGCCCGTCGAGCCTATCATGTTCGTGTTCCCGAGCTGCGACGAGAAGAGCGACTTGATCGTGCACTGGTCGCAGTTCTGGCTCAGGTTGCTCTGCCAGGTGATGGACGCAGTGGTCGATGAGAGGAGATTGTCGCCCTGAACCGCGATCTCGAAGGAATCCACCGCAGTGGGGCTCACGTACCCACGGAAGTCTCCGTACACGCCGGTTCCGAGACCGATGGGATATGCCGCGTTACGGCCGGGGATTGTGACGAACCGGCAGTCAAACGGCGTCGTCGGCGGGATCGGCGGCGCGGAGGCTTCGGCGAAGATGCCGAGCGCCGGATCGGTGTCCGTTCCGATCGTGTTGCCCGGGTTGACGCCAAAAAAGAGCTTCTGCGAACCAGCACCGACCGTGACGGTGATGCTGTCCCGGAAGCTCACCTGTGCGGCCACCGCCCCGGAAAACAGGACGTACGCCGCCAGGAGCAAGAGCGGGAGAATCAAGGTTTTCTTCATTGTTGTTCCCTTATGATGAACGTTGAACGAAGTTGCAGGAATTAAGAGACCGCACCGCAGGGCACCGCGCGCCGGGATCACTGGCCCGCCGCGATGACGGACGATGCGCCGCTGGTCCCGCCGTTGACGAAAATGAAGTACCCGACACCGGGTTGCAGCTGGTTCGGCGCGGTCACCCTGCACGTGCTCGTGGG
>DATJPH010000455.1:0-2837 GCA_035506475.1 Bacteroidota bacterium
CGCGTGTTGATGTCATGGCCGTCTCACTTGATAATTGCGATCTTGCCCGTCGTATTGCCGACGGGAGATTCCACGACGTAGAAGTAGACCCCGAACGCCACGTCGAGATTTTCGTACGTCTTCAGATCCCACGAGACCGCCCCGTCCTCGATGTTGCCGTCCTGGTGGAGCGTCTGCACGTAGTCGCCCCGGGCCGTGAAAATCCGGATCGTGGCCCCGGCGGGAAGATGGATGAAGTCGATCTTCCGCGTCCCCCGCCCGCTCGTGATCCCCGGGTTCAGCGGTAGCTCGAACTCCGACTGGGTGACGTACGGGTTCGGCACGACCTTGACGCGGCTGAGGGCAGCCCGCGCGCTCTTGAGATCGGGCACGCTCGTGCCCGCGCCCGTCGGGGTGAACTCGAACGCGTCGCCGTAGCGGAACGGCTGGGCGGTCCTGATGAGGAGTTTCGCCCCCGGTCCCAGCGCGTACACGGTATCCTTCCCGCTGAAGAGCGCCGCCCAGGTCGGCGAGTAGGCGTTGCGGGGGTTCTTCTCGAACAGGATCACGTCCACGCCGAAACGGATGTGCCCGGCGGCTCCGCCGAAGGTCGGATCATAGTAGATGAATTTTGCGTACGTGCTGTCCGTCCTGTTGTACACCCGGAAGTAGACGGGCGTCGCCGGGAGCAGATCCGCATCGTCAGGGAGCGAGGTATCGACGACGGTGTTTGAGAACTGGAACTCGTAGTCGCCCGGTTTCGCGTAGCCGTAGATGCCCGCGCCGTTAAAGAGGTCGGGGAGAATCGCCGGCGAGAAATTCCACACGTACGCGTTGGTGCCGACCCAGCCGGAGGCGCTGTCGATGATCTGCGTCCGCCAGTTATTCCGGAACGAGAGCTGCACCCCGTCGAAGATATCCGCATCCTTGGTCTCGCTCGCATACGGGGAGCCGAGAATGTTCGGGCTCTTGTAGACGGGGTAGTACTGGTATGTGATCGTGTAGTTCCCCGCGGGGAGCGAGTTGTAGGACGTTCCCTTGATCGTCCCCACCGACTGGTTGATCACGTAGGCGGAGGACGGGATCACCGATCCCCCCTGGTTCTTCACCACGACGGACGACGGCAGGAAGTTCTTCCGCGCCAGGGGCGTAATCGTCGTATCGTGGCTGACGAACGAATCCGTGAACACGTGCTCGTCCAGCACGGAGTACGCCGTGGTAATCCGGTTCCATGTCGTCGAATCGGACGAGGCGACCGGGGCTCCCGCCGGCGTCACGCTGTCGATCATCGTGTCAAAGAACTGCACCTGATACTGGTGCCCTGTAATCTTCGTCTGGTCCGCGAGGATGTACGACACTGTGCCGTTCCCCTTCTGGACGGTGTGCGCCAGCGGAACGCCCGACGGCGCGGCGGTGTACCCGGCGGACGGAGCGTTCGGGACGACGACAACGACGTTCTGATCGTGGATGATCTGCCCGCTCGCCGTGATCGTCACGAAATGCGTGTTCTCCGCGGGGAATATGCCCGTCACGGGATCCCCCTTGCTGTATGCGACGAGCGCGTAGAAGTACCGCCGCCCGTTGTCCACGGTGGAGTCGACGTACGTGTGCAGGAGGCCGGTATCATTCCCCAGGAAATAAGTGAAGCCGGACGCGTCCTGGTACGCCTCGCCCTGCGCCTGGTAGTACCCCGAGATTCCGTCCTTGAGGTCCCACTCCTGCGTCCACTTGTAGCCCTGCGGGGCGCCGGAGCCGTCCGTAATCGTGAATATGTCGCTGAAATTCGGGTCGGTCGACTTGTATATCCTGTATCCTTCGAACGTTTTCGTCAGGAGCACCGGGTCGATCGACGCCTCCGCCTTCCTGTCCCAGTAGAGCGTGACCCTGTGGTCGCCCGGGACGGCAGTGAGCGTCGGCTTGTCGGGCGGCTGGGGGAACTGGTAGTTGGCGTCGTAGATCTTCTGAACCGTCGCCTTGTGCTTCAGGAGATCCGCCAGGTCGGCGTCGAGACTTTCGTTCCCGAGGATACCGCCGCCGTAGACGAGCGCGAGCGAGAAACGCTCCGTGTTTTTCGCGAGCAACGGGAAATACCCCGTGCCGTATATGAAGTCCCCGTCCTCCCCGGCCTGGGGGCGGCCGCCCACAATCGTCGACGGCACGTCGAAGAACCCCGGAATGAGCCGCTGCCAGAGACTCTCCTTATCCTGCAGGACGATCTGCCCTGCGGGGGAGAAGTAGCTGAAGCTCGTCAGGCCGATCTGGTCTGACTCTTTCACGTCCGTCTTGTCAATGTGCGGCTCGCCCGGCAAACCCGTATCGTGGAAATTGATGTCGTAGCCGGACGTCGGCAGGCCGTCATGGGCGCCGTACGCGCCGTCATCCAGGCCGTCGATCCCGACGTCGTCGTACCTGATCTGCCAGTTCAGGTTGTTGTCGATCCGGTCGTCCCGTTTCTCGTCGATCATGCTGTACGGACTCGTCCCCGTGCCGGCGACATAGTCCACGTGCCTGAGCGGCCGCAGGATATCAAAAAGGGGATGGAGCGGGTCCTTCGGATTCGCTTTCACCTGGCGGTAGTGGATCCGGTAGTTCTCATCGATCAGGCCGTTGAAGTTGTTGTCAACGCCGTCGTACGCGTTCGGGTTCACGTACGGGTTCTGGTTGGCATCATAGAGGACGTTCCCCTCCACCACCTTCGTCACGTTGGGTGTGAAATGGAGCGTGTAGCCGCGCGTGCGGAGCACCGAGTCACCCGCCTGTATCGTGTAGACCGTGCGCGAGAAGTCGTCGTTGATCAACACGACCTTCTTTCCCACCGTGAGGACCGTCGTGTCGAAATCGGCTGAAGTGAACTTCGG
>DATJPH010000456.1:0-3653 GCA_035506475.1 Bacteroidota bacterium
CAGGAGAACGACGTACAGTGGGTCGACGGCCTGGCATGGGAGTATAGAAAAGAATTCACGGTTCCCGCGGATTTCCTCTCGGCGGGAGCAATCGATCTCGTGGCGGCCGGCCTCGACACATACGCACTGGTGACCTGCAACGGGAGGCAGGTCGGGTCCTCCTCCAACATGTTCGTCGGTCACCGGTTCCCCATCAAGCGGTTCCTCCGCAAGGGGAGGAACGTCCTTTCCATCCTGTTTGATTCGCCCGTCGAACGGTCGAAGCGCCTGGAGAAAGAACACGGCCGTCTCAGGGTGGCGCTGGAGCCGCACCGTGTCTACGTCCGGAAAGCGCAGTACTCATTCAGCTGGGACTGGGGGCCGAAGCTGACGACCTCCGGAATCTGGCGCGGCATTGCACTCGAGGCCTTCTCTGCGGGGCGCCTTGCGGACCCGTCGGCTAAGGTGGCATCGCTTACCCGCGGCAAAGCCGTTCTTAAATTCTCTTCGGGTGTCATCCGCCGGGGGAGCCGGCCTCTCACGCTCCGGCTCTTCCTCGGCGGGCCGGATCGGGCGGCCGAGTACACGCACAGCGTCAACGGGAACGACGTGCATTTCACCGTGGTCGTTCCCGACCCGCACATCTGGTGGCCGAACGGGCACGGCGAGCAACCCCTCTACACTGCCCTCTTCACGCTCCTTGACGGAGAGGAAGTCCTTGACGAGAAGCAGGTCAGGTTCGGGATTCGGACCGTCCGGCTCCTGCAGACGAAGGATGCACAAGGGAAGTCGTTTATCGTGGAGGTGAACGGCCGGAAGATATTCTGCAAGGGGGCGGACTGGATCCCCGCCGACAGCTTCATACCGAGGATCTCCCCGTCGACGTACGACCGCCTCCTCCGGATGGCGAAAGACGCGCACATGAACATGATTCGCGTGTGGGGGGGAGGGTTCTACGAGGAGGACCTGTTCTACGACCTTTGCGACAGGCTCGGCATCATGGTCTGGCAGGACTTCATGTTCGCCTGCGGCGAATACCCGGAGGCGCACTGGTTCACCAGCGGGGTGAGGGAAGAGGCCGCCAAAGCCGTCGCGCGGCTCCGCAACCACCCGAGCATCGTCCTCTGGTGCGGGAACAACGAGTGCGAATGGCTCTTCTGCACGGAGAACCCCGGGAAGAGCCCCGACGCCATGAAGGGGGCGAAAATATTCCGCGACCTGCTCCCCTCCGTCGTCAGGAGTCTCGACGGGACGCGCCCCTACTGGCGGAGCTCCCCCTTCGGCGACGGATTTCCGAACGACGAATCCAACGGGAATCACCACCAGTGGCGCGTCTGGAGCGACTGGAAGGATTATCCCGAGTACGAAAAGGACAATGCGCGGTTCGTGACCGAATTCGGGTTCCAGGGACCCGCAAATCTCGCGACGTTCCGGGACGTGACGCTCCCGCCCGACAGGCACCCGCAGAGCGAGGTGATGGAGCACCACAACAAGCAGGTGGAGGGGACCGAGCGGCTCATCCGGTTCATCGCGGCGCACCACCGTCTGCCGGCGGACCTGGAGGAGTACGTCGCGAAGGGGCAGTCGGTGCAGGCGGAGGCACTCAAATGCGCGGCCGAGCACTGGCGGAGAAGGAAATACGGTACCGCGGGGGTCCTCTTCTGGCAGCTCAACGACTGCTGGCCTGTAACGAGCTGGTCAGTGATCGACAGCGCCATTCGCCCTAAAGCAGCGTACTACTACGCGAAACGGTTTTATGCCCCTCTCCTTGTGAGCTTCAGGAAGGCCGCCGCCGGCGTTGAAGTCTGGGTCACGAGCGACATCCCCCTCCCCGTCCGGGCCTCGCTCGATGTCGCGCTCCTCTCGTTCGACGGCAAAGCCGTCATGACGAAAAAAAGTATCGTCCGCCTGAAATCCGACTCCTCGGTCCGCATCTGGACGATTGCATGGGAAGAGCTCCGGAGGCACGGCCTGGGCGCGCACTATCTCCGCGCGCGGTGTTCGGCCGAGGGGACGCCTCCGGGGGAGAACCGGATATACTTCGCGGAGCCCAAGCACATGGATCTTCCCGATCCGAGACTCTCCTGGAAGGTGAAGCGCAGGGGGGGGACGTCGTTTGAAATCGAGGTGCGGGCGAAGGGCCTGGCACGTGGCGTCCGGCTTGAGATCGAGGGGACGGACGTGCTCTTCGACGACAACGTGTTCGACATGGACGGAGGGACGGCAAGGACAGTCCGCTGCACGGCGGAGATCTCGCCGAGGCGTTTCAGAAGAAACCTGACCGTCCGCCCGATCGGCTGAGCGGAGCCTACCGCTCGGCGGCGTAGCGCGCGATCTCGTCGGCGGAGATCATCGCCCCCGCCACGACGCTGTCCGCGCCGGCGTAGGGGAGGTACAGGTCGTTCCTGTAGAAGTAGCACCCGCACGCGAAGACGACGTTGTTCACGCCCAGGTCCGCGTCCCCCTTCGTCTCGGCCGCGGTCTCCGGGCTCATCAGGGGCTCGTCCCGCCTTGTGATGAAACCCTTCGCCCGGGGATCGCCTATGGCGACCGAGAGCTCGTAGACTCGCGTCCCGTCCGCTTTCCTGTTGCCGTTATGGTAGATGATCAGGTAGCGCCCGTCCTTCAGCAGGAGGGGGGGCGGGCCGCCGCCGGTCCATGTGTCCGCAAACAGGGGGTTTCTAAGAGGCTTCATGAGGAGACCGCGGGTTTTCCATGGCCCCAGGACGTCCGCCGCCTCCGCCCAGTGTATCGACATCCGGTCGGGTCCTTCCATGGGCCTGTGGAACATGACGTATTTTCCGTCGATCTTCCCCGGGAAGAGCATCCCGTTCTTGTTGTCGATGTTGTTGAAGTCCCCTTTGAGGAGCCCGTGCTTTTCCCACGTGACGAAATCCTTCGTGCTGGCAATCGCAAGGCGGACGCGGTTGGCCGGCTTCCCTGAATTATACGCCGTGTAGAACGCGTAGAACCTCTCCCCCGCGCGCGTGATGCGCGCGTCCTCGACCCCCAGGTCTTCATACGGCTGGTCGGGGACGATGACAGGCCTGTCGTGGCGCGCGAGCAGGTCAAGCCTGGGACCGAGGACGGCAAGTCCCATCGACGAGCGCGTGTGGTCGTACGCCTCCGTGCGCGCCCCCTGTGCGCGGTAGAGAAGGAAGCAGAGCCCTTCCTGCTTCAGCAGGAGCGCTTTGGTCTGGGCGTCGAACGGAAGAGACGGGACGATCGATTCAATGAGGCGCCGCTCGTCGACGAACGCGCAGGCCGGGTTAAACGTGACCCGGTTTTCCCACGGATGCGTTTCGATCCGTTTCAATATCGGCGCGCCGCCGTGAAGCCGCTGGACGCGTGGCGTTGAGGTCATAGGGTAAGTCCTTTCTGCGGTACACGTTACGCGAAATGAGTCAAAGAATCAATCATCGTGTTGATTTTGAGAGCGCATTGCCATTCATTTTGCATGCACGTTCGTCCGTCATGATCTTCAGAGAGAGAGAACAAGGTCTCACCATGAGCGCTGAAACGCCCCCACTCACGCGCGACGCCATTCGCGACATCGCCTACGCCTTCCAGGAGAGCAGGATACTGCTGACCGCCCACGAGCTCGGCCTCTTCACCGCGCTCGGCTCCGGCGGCCAGTCTTCCGGTGCGATCGCCGCAACGCTCGGCACCGACCC
>DATJPH010000457.1:0-2899 GCA_035506475.1 Bacteroidota bacterium
ATATGCCAGAGGCACTGCGGGATCGTCTGTATGCAGATTGCCATCCAGTCGCCGACGTACCGACGGAGCCCGAAGAGGATGAACCCCCGGAAGAAGAACTCCCAAGCGGTGTAGAAGAGAATGCCCCGGGGCGCCTGGAACATAAGAAACGCCCCCGGCGAGCGTCCCGCCTCCGGCGCGAACGGGAATGCCTGGCGGATCTCCGGGTTGACCGATGCGGGGTAGAGAAGTGTGCATGCGATGAGCGGCAGCAGCTGCCCTGTCGCGCGCAGCCCGAATTTCCAGTCTCCCAGCCGGAGCCCGTACTCCGCGGGGTCTTCGCCGAACACGTTCAGGACGACAAGCATCGGGATCGCCCCGAAAAGGACGAATGCCGTGCTGAACATGAAAAGCGAAGCGGTCATGCCGTCGCATCCCGGGAAGAAACGCCGCGCGGCATCCAGTGATCCGAATGTCCGCTGGAGCGTTGTCATAATCGCCGCGGCAAGGAGGATGACCGTCGGCTGGAGATCCTCTTTCCGGACAAGTGAACGGATATCGAGCGCCTCGAGCATGGTTTTCATCGTCGTCCTCCTTCCGCGGCCCTGTTCCTCAGCCACGCGATTGTTACCTCAAGAGCCTCCTGGAGCGGCGTCACGCGGTAGCCGAGTTCTGTCTCCGCCTTCCTTGTCGAATAGGCGTTGTTGAGAAGGAACGTCTTTGCCCATCCCGGCGTGATCGAGGGGTATCCGCGGAACAGGCGGGCCCTGAATTCATCGCCGTACGCCGAAGCGATGGCGACCGGCCCCGGGACATGCAGGAGGATCCGCCGCCTGCCGGCGGCCCTGGAGACCGCCGCGAAGAACGCGTTGTACGAGACGTTCTCTCCCCCCAGGATGTAGCGTTCGCCGGAGCGTCCGTGTTCCATCGCCAGTATGTGTCCCCGCGCCACGTCTTCCACGAAAGCGTAGTTCCCTTCGGCATCCCCGTCCCCCGGGACGATCCGCCAGAGGCCCTCGATATAGAGCTTGATCATCCGCGTCGCGGAGTTCCCCTCGTTCAGCATCCCCGGGCCGAACACGCGTGTCGGGTTCACCGTCACCACATCAAGCCCCGTCCCGGCGTACTGGAGCGCAAGAAGTTCTTCGGCGATCTTGGACTGCTCGTAGAAGGTGAGCATGGGGAGCCGCCGGAGCGTCGATTCGGACGAGGGGGAGCCGTTCGAAGGCCCGATGGTCATCACCGTCGATGTGCAGACGACCCTGCGTACGCCTGCGTTCCGCGCGGCTTCGAGGACGTTCCGCGTCCCTTCGACGTTGACGGTGAAATACGTGTCGGGGGTCCTGGACCATCCGTGCGCATAGCCCGCGAGGTGGTAGACCCTGTCGCACCCTTCCATGGCGTGCGCGATCGAGCCGGGGTCCAGCACGTCCCCGGCGAACCGCTCCGGTTGTGCCCCTGCGCTTCGCGGCGCCAGCTGCGGGTTCCTGCAGAGTACTCGGACTGGTTCCCCGCTCAAGGAGAGCTGCGCGAGCAGCCGCTCGCCGATGAATCCTGTTCCCCCCGTAATGAGCGATCTCATTGCGTTTTCCCTCCCGCGTTTTCCATCGCGCTCAACATCCCCCCGGAGGGGGGTGCCCAGCCGGTGCGCGTCCACGATTCGAGCTCGAGCTTTATTGAGCCGATCAGGACCTTCACCTCCGCGACGATCGGGACCGCCGCGCCGTCGTCGCTGATCCATCCTGTGAACTCGCCACCCAGCCCTGCCTCCGTCCCTCCCTGCCAGTGCGCCGTCCCCAGGAACTTCCGGACGCGCACGGGATTTCCCACGGCGCCGATGTCGATAAGCTCGCGGTCCCCGCCGTACGTGAGCTCTGTCGTCGAGAGTTTCCCCCCGACGAGCGTGGGGACGTTCTTCGTACCGGAGCTCTGCGACAGGCACCTGGCAAGGAGAAACAGGGAAGGCCCCTCGACAAACGACTCGACGCCCCGGAGCGTGTCGGCCTCGAGCTCCTTCCCCGAATTCTTGTCAATGACCCGGTACAATGTCCGGTGCTGCGACCTGTCGACGGTGTGCCAGATTTCGGTGTACGTCTCGCCGTTCCGGTGGCGGGCGTGAAATGACCTGGAGTCGATCGTCCGCGTATCGACGACGCACTCGTTGAATTCCCGGATCCAGATGAAGCTGAGGTCAGGGTTGGACTCCACGGACATGATGACCTTGATGTCGCCGGGCTCGCGGCAGGTTGAATCCCGGACCGTCCTGAGCGTCACGGTGCCCAGCCGGAAGAATGTCCATTTGACCTTGTACTGGAGCACCTCTCCTTCACGGATGATTGTTCCTGCCGAATCCGTGCCCGCTCCCCGCGAGGGGCTGTTGAACGCCAGGGCTGCCAGGAGCAGAACAAGTGAGCGTTTCATGGGGGACCTCCTTACCTGCGGTTGAGGTGTGATCTCGGGTTCAGGCTGCGCGGAGCATGGCGACAATCGCCGAGAGTCCCCTGATAAGCGTGAAGGGACCGCCGGCTGCGAGCGAGATCCAGCGCGCGGCTCTTTCCCGGCGCGATTCCTTGTGAGTGCTCTCTTCGTTCATGGCTTTTCTCCTCATGATCTTGGGGACAATCTACGTTCTCCGTCGTTCGTGCATGTCACCCCGCAGGCAAAAACCTGTCACGTTTCTGTCAACTCCTTCGGCCTCGAGCTTGAGAAATAGCCTCATGTGGACTATATTCAACACTTACCGCGTTGCACACAGCCCGGAGGTGTATGTGAAGTCTTTCAGAGTTCTCTCGTTCTGCAGTCTGGCGTGCCTGGCCGCCATTCTGTTTTCGGCGATTCCTGCAGCGACGCTGGCTCAGGAGGCGCCGCCTCAGAAGCGGCTTGAGGGATTTGACGGCTACATGGAGAAGGTGCTGAAGGA
>DATJPH010000458.1:0-3011 GCA_035506475.1 Bacteroidota bacterium
ACGAGTTTGCGTCCGTCTTCTCTTCTGCGGGTTTCAGGGAGATTATCCCTTCGGCCGTCGAATATCTCGAGCTTTACGCACGCGGAAACCAGGGGATCCGGGAGAGGGCGATGCGTTTTCTGGACAGGGAGGATAACCTCCTGGCGCTCCGGGCGGATTTCACGCCGGCGGTCGCCAGGATCGTCGCCGCCCACTACAGGGAGATGCCCAGCCCGGTGCGGGTCTGGTACAGCGGGCCGGTCTTCAGAAAGACCGACCGGCACCGGGGACAGTACCAGGAGTTCAGCCAGATCGGAGCCGAATTGATCGGGGGGGACCCTTCCGGGGCGGATGGAGAAGTGCTCTCTGTTGCGCTGGAGTGTCTTACAAGATCAGGTTTCCCCGACGCGTGCGTCCACGTCAATCACGCGGGCATTTTTCGCGGGCTTGTCAACAGTCTCGGGCTCAACGAGTCGGAGCTCGCCGATGTCCGGTCGGCGATCGACAGGAAGGACATGCGGGCGCTGGGCGCAAGGCTGGAGGAACTCGGCGTTCACCGTTCGGTCCGCACTCAGGTCCACGCCCTCTCGCGCTGCGTCGGTGACGCGCGCGCCCTGGAAGCCGTCTCCTCCACGATCGACAACCGGGAGTCGCGCGATGCGATCGCGTCCCTTGAATCTCTTGCCTCCGGGTTGCCGGAGTGGCGCGACAGGATCGTCTTCGACCTGACGGAGATCGACGAGATGGAATACTACACCGGTGTCATGTTCACGTTTCTGAGCCCGGCGCATTCCGTCGAGCTGGGCAGGGGGGGACGCTACGACTCGCTCATGCGTGAATTCGGCGCAGATCTCCCGGCGGTCGGCTTCTCGTTTTCCATGGACCGCCTCGGTGAATGCGCATGAAGAAGTGCGTGCGGATCGCGCTCCCGAAAGGGAGGCTCTACGATGCGGGGGTGGAATTGCTCCGGAAGGCCGGGATCGTCATCCCCGCGGCCCTCGACGGTTCCCGGAAGCTGGTCTTCCCGGACGAAGCTGAACGATTTGAATTCGTCCCCCTTAAGCCCGTCGATATTCCGGTCTATGTCGAATCGGGGACGATCGATGCGGGGATCGTCGGGAGTGACGTCCTTCGCGAGGTTGAAGCGGACGTGGTCGAACCCGTCGACCTGGGGATCGGCAGGTGCCGTCTGGTTCTGGCTGCCCCTGCGGGATCTGCGCTTCCGGCCTCCGGATCGCTCCGCGTTGCAACGAAGTATCCCCGGACGACCGAGCGCTATTTCAGGGGGAAGCAGATACACGTGCACATCGTGAAACTCGACGGGTCGGTCGAAATCGCCCCCTTGCTCGGGCTCTCTGATGCGATCGTGGATCTGGTGGAAACGGGGAGGACGCTGAAAGAGAACGGGATGCACGTTGTCGAGGAGGTGGCAGCCGTGAGTGCAAAGCTCATCGTCAACAGGACGGCGATGAAAATGAAGTCCGCGGACGTTCGGCATCTGATTACACAACTTGATACGGTGGTCTATGAAAATCCTGGACAGTAAGTCTGATCCGCGTGCGGTAGCGCGCCTGGCGGAGCGGCGGCTCGAGCCTGACCCGCAGATCGAGGCCCGCGTCCGCGAGATACTGGAGAAAATCCGGACTGAAGGGGACGAGGCTCTCACCACGCTCACCCGCCAGTACGACTGCCGGTTCATCGATTCACTCGGGCTGCGCGTGACCCGCAAAGAGGTAGAAGGCGCGTACGGTTCGGTGAGCAGAGGATTTCTCGCGTCGATCCGTGCCGCGTCGAAGAATATCTCCCGCTTTCACGCGAAACAGGTTCCGAAATCCTGGGAGTTGAAGGGGGCCGGCATGCGCCTCTCGCAGCGGTTCACGCCGCTTGCCCGCGTCGGCATCTACGTCCCCGGCGGGAAAGCCGCGTATCCTTCCACCGTGCTGATGAATGCCATCCCGGCGCGCATTGCCGGCGTGGGGGAAATCGTGATGGCATCCCCTTCGGGGCCGGAGGGGAGGCTTCCGGCGGAAGTCCTCGTTGCGGCGTCCGAATCGGGGATAAGCGAGATCTACAGGATCGGCGGCGCCCAGGCGATCGCCGCGCTTGCGTTCGGGACCGAATCGATCCGCCGGGTCGACAAGATCACCGGACCCGGCAACGCCTACGTGGCGGCGGCAAAGCGGATGGTGTTCGGGGCCGTCGGTATCGACATGATCGCGGGTCCCACGGAAGTCGTGGTCGTGGCGGACGGCACCGCACGCGCGGAGTTCGTCGCGGCGGACCTTATCGCGCAGGCCGAACATGACGAACTCGCCTCGCCGGTCTGCATTGTCGGCACGCGGGTACTGGCCGAGAAGATCAGCAGGGCGGTGGATGACCAGATTGAGCGTGCCCCCCGGAAGGCCATCGCCAGGAAGGCGTTCGAAGGACAGGGGGTGATCATTATTGTCGGATCAAGAAAAGAAGCCGCAGACATTGTCAACATGCTCGCCCCCGAGCATGTGGAGCTCATGGTGAAGGATCCCCGGTCGTTTGCCGGACGCATCGTCAACGCGGGATCGATATTCCTGGGGTCATGGTCGACGGAAGCTCTCGGGGACTACATGGCGGGCCCCAATCACACGCTCCCCACATCCGGCACGGCGAGATTTTCTTCTCCCCTGGGCGTGGCGGACTTCATGAAGTTTTCGAACGTTATCGATGTCACCCGTCCTGCGCTCGCTCGGCTGGCCCCGCACGTGCGCGAGCTTGCGCGTGCGGAAGGGCTCTTCGGGCATGAACGATCCGTCGCGATACGGGAGGAGCTGCAATGACGCCCCTGTTACGTCCCGAAATCGGCGAAATCACCGAGTACAGGCTCGACCATAACCGGTGCCGGATCAAGCTGAATCAGAACGAAAATCCGTTCGATCTGCCTGATGAGATAAAGTCTGAGATCCTGCAAAGGGTTGGGGCCGAGCACTGGTCACGGTATCCCGAGTTCGTACCGCGCCGGCAGATGGAACTGGTCTCGGAGTTCGCGGGATGGACCT
>DATJPH010000459.1:0-2762 GCA_035506475.1 Bacteroidota bacterium
CCTTGAACTCACCGAGCAGGACGCCGACAGGAAGCCCCTGGGCGGGCGCTGGGAGCAGGGGATATTCTCGCTCACGGTCCCCCGGGGAACGTACAGGGTGCTGATGACCGCCGAGGACGAGGAATCCCGCAGGAACATACTCGACAGCAGCACGTTCGTGCGGACATCGCCCCGTGCCGGCCTTGCCACCGCGTCGATCGTCCAGGTCGTTCCCCCCGCCCCGCCGCAGGGGATGCCGGCCGATCTCGAGCTCGTCAACTACGGCGGCAATATCCTCTTCGGGCGCCCGGCATCGCTCCTTGTGACGTGGAACGGCCTCCCCGCGGGGGACACGCTCCTGAGTGTGCGCTACGCGTTCGCCGAGGAGCCCCCTGCCGAGATCGACCTCCCTCACCTCCCCCCCGACGGCGAAGTCACGGTCCCCGTCTACCGGGGTGTGAGGTTCGTACCGTTCTCCGACAGCACGCATGCCGGGTATGCGCTCGCGCGCGACAACGCCCGCAACGCCTGCGCGGCGGTGGTCCCCGTCCCGCTGGCGCGGCTCCTTCTCCGCTCCTTCCGCATGTCGTTCACACTCAGGGCGGGGAGGGACTCATCGACAATCGTCGCCCGGGGACGGGCGGTCTGGCCGGATATGCCCTTCACGCTGAAGGACATCGACAACGCGCTCGACGCGCTCCGGTATATCACGACGGAGGCCGCTCTTGATTCGCTCAGGAAGGGGAACCTGGAGACGAGGCGGGCGAACCTCGAAGGATTCTGGCGCACAAGGGGAGGCTCAACGACGAGCGCCTTCAACGAAGTGATGACCGAGTACTACCGGCGGGCGGATCACGCGACGCGCAATTTCGGCACGCTCCGGCAGCCCGACGGCTTCCGCTCGGACAGGGGACGGATCTACGTCCTGCACGGTCCCCCGACGTCGACGGACAGGACGCTTGATCCGGTCTCAGGGTTCCAGGAGGTCTGGACGTACAGCGGCATCAGGAAGAAGTTCATATTCATCGATCAGAACAGATCAGGGAACTACGTCCTCGTGTCCACCACGGCGCTATGAAGCCTGTCATTGCCATCACCGTCGGCGATTGTAACGGGATCGGCCCCGAGGTCACGCTCAAGGCGATCGGATCGGCAGGGGTGCGGAGGATCTGCACACCCCTTCTTGTCGGACCGGCGGAGGTCTTCGAGAAAGTCGCCCGGAGTCTCAACATACGGGTGAGATTTCTCGTCGCCGAGCCCCCGCGGGAGAAGAAGGTTTCCCCCTTGCGGTTCTCCCCCGGCACGCTCGCCGCAGATGCGGGAGCCGCCGCCGGGGCGGCGATACGCGAAGGTGTCAGGCTCGTTCTTGCGGGCGATGCCGGGGCGCTTGTGACGGCGCCGGTGTCGAAGCATGCCCTCCACCTCGCCGGGATCAACGCGCCGGGACAGACAGAGATCCTGCAGCGGCTTACCGGCGCCCGCTCCGTGGCGATGATGCTCGTCAGCGGGGCTCTGAGGGTCGGGCTTGCAACGATCCACACGCCGCTCAGGAGGGTTCCGCAGGAGCTGACTGCGGCACTGCTCCGGGAACGGATCACGGTCATACACCGCGCGCTCCGCGCCGACTGGGGGGTGCGGACTCCCCGGGTCGCCGTCCTGGCCCTCAACCCTCACGCGGGCGAGGGGGGGGATATCGGCAACGAGGAGCAGAGGGTCATCCTCCCGGTGATCGTCGCGCTCCGGGGAAAGGGGATGCGCCTTGAAGGTCCGTTCCCTGCCGACGCGTTCTTCGCGAGGTACGCGCCCGGTTCCTACGACGCCGTCGTCGCGATGTACCACGACCAGGGACTGATCCCCCTGAAGATGTCGGCCCGGGGACGCGCCGTGAACGTCACGGCCGGCCTTCCGATCGTCAGGACGTCGCCCGACCACGGCACCGCCTTCGACATCGCCGGGGGCCGGATCGCGGATCCCGCGAGCATGGTCGAAGCCATACGGACGGCCGTCGCACTGGCGTCGCACCGCAGGGGCCGGAAGGAGAAGCAATGATCTCGTTCAAGGGCGTTTCGGTGGAATTCGGATCGCGCAGGCTCCTGAACAACGTCTCGCTGCAGATCAAGCCGGGGGAATTCGTCTTCATCGTGGGCCAGACCGGCTGCGGGAAGAGCACGATCCTGCGGCTCATCTACATGGACATCCTCCCCTCCCGCGGGGCCGTGTTCGTCGGGAAGCACTGCTCGGCGTCGATCGAGCTCCGGGACATTCCGTTCCTGCGAAGGGAGCTGGGCGTCGTGTTCCAGGATTTCAAGCTCCTGGAGGACAGGAGCGTCTACGACAACGTGGCGTTCACGCTCCACGTGACAGGCGCGTCCTCATCCGACATCAAGAAGAAAGTGATGCATACGCTCGGCGACGTGGGCCTGAGCCACGCGCGGAACAAGATGGCGGACGAACTTTCGGGGGGGGAACAGCAGCGGGTCGCGATCGCGCGCGCGCTCGTCAACAACCCGACGTTCCTGCTGGCCGACGAGCCGACCGGGAACCTGGATCCCGGCACCTCGCTCGAGATCCTGACGCTCCTGAAGAACATCAACATGCGGGGGACGGCGGTCGTGATGGCGACGCACAACTACGACATCGTCAGGAAGGCGAAGGAGCGGATACTGAAGATCGAGGAGGGTTCGGTCCAGGAGGTGGAAGGGGCGTTCTGAGTCAGCCGGCGACGGCCTCGACCCGCTGGATCTCGGGGATGTCGCGCATCAGCGCGCGCTCGAGCCCCGCGC
>DATJPH010000460.1:0-3151 GCA_035506475.1 Bacteroidota bacterium
GCGAGCGCCCCGGTCAGGGCCACCGCGATGAGCGCTTTGATGATCGCGCTCTGCGAGAACCACTCAGGCCGGAAGTATTTCGACAGGTCCAACCTTGATTTCTCTTCAAGCATGAAACAGATCGAAGCAGATTATGTAAACAAATATCGGGAGAATCCCCCCGATAGTCACACCGCGGGCCGAGAACGCATCTGCAAAATGAAACCGCCCCGCACGACGTGTGCGAGGCGGTCCGGATTGAAGAACTTCGGTGCCGGGTTCAGTTATTCTTTGCTCCCTGGTTAATCCACTCGGCGATCTTCTTCATTTCCGCCTCGCTCAGGTACTTCGCTTTCCCCTCCTTGATCACCTCTTTCTTGTTGAGAGGCATTCTGTCACCGAACGGGGGCTTCTCCCCCAGCTTCTTGAGCAGCATGCTCTCGGCGGCTTTCCCAGCCACAATCGGGGCGCCGTTCTTCCCTCCCTGCATCAGGTCCTCGTATGAATCCAGCGAGAGATCGCTCGGATTGAAATTATCCTCCGAGTGGCAGGGAAGGCAGCGACTCTTGATCACCGGAAATATATCGTTCTTGAACGAGACATCCTTTTTCTCCTGGGCGCGAGCCCCTATCACACCCACAGCACACACCAGAAGCACGATCCCCGCACGCCGCATCATCCGGTTACCTTTCTTGTTGTTGGTGTAGTCCTAGATATACAGGTGGAGCATGAGGTCAAACTCGCTCATCGTCCCGATATCGGGGTCCACCTGCCGGTAGAGCCGGAAGAGGGGGCGCACTTCTACTCCGCTCACGGGGAAGAACTCCAGCCCGAACGAGTAGCGGGATTTTGCCCCGGTCTTGTAGTTGACGTCCTGGTCGTAGAAATCGTACGCGAGCTTGAGGTCCACCCCCTGGACCACCATGTAATCGGCTTCGGCATACGTGACGAGGCCCGTGGTCGTGTTGCCCGAAATCGCTGCGGCGGAGGGGGAGATACGGATCCAGTCGGCTTCGCCCATGAGCGTAAAATCGCCCACGCTGAACGAGCCGAAGCCGCCGTAGTACGTGTTTTTTATCCCCTGGACGCTGCTGGAGAAGACGTTCCCGCCGAGCCCGAGCGAGACATGTTCGGCCAGGCGGAACATTCCCTCCCCCCTCCCCAGGTAGGCCTTGCTGTTGGATGAGGGAATCGCGCCCCCTTCATCCGCGTTGTATATACCCCCGGTGATCGTGAACGGGCCGGGGGAGACGGCGGCTTCCGCCCCCGTCCGCTCGGGGAGATCGTATTCGGGGCTGAGCCGGGTGTATTGACGGATATAGGCCGTGTGATCGTCCAGCTTCGTGCCGTAGTCGGGGATGAACCTGCCGATCTTCAGATGCCCGGAAGCGGGGAGGACATTCACGAGCGCGAACGCGTCGAACCCCGAGGTGACCCCCTTGTTCAGGTTAAGGTAGAGGAATATCTTCTGCGCCACGCGCAGGTTGACGTACAAGTCGCCCTGCATCTGAAAGAACCCGTTCACCCGGCTGGAATCGGAGAGCTCACGGGAGTAGTAGAGCGTCCGGAAATCTGCGCCGACCCCCAAGATGTTCGTGATCACGTTGGAGAAATCGGTGCCCTCCCCTTCCTTCGACCATTCGGGTACGGGGAGCTGATCTCTGCCGTACTGGACGCCAAACGCCTGCCGCATCTCTCCCCCGGTGGGGTCGACGTGGCAGGACTGGCATTTCGCACCGGTGCGGGCGGCAAACCGCGGAAGCGCAAGCGAAGGCGCGGAAATCAGCAGTGTTGCCAGCGTTATCTGGAGGAGAATCAAGCGGTTCATCTGTTCTCTCCCGTTGTAGACAATGGGTTCGCGGCGTGCCCAATATACTCACGCCCGCTTTCGGACGCAACGCCGCGGGTTTGAATCTCCCTCGGCCTTTCTCTATATTGCACTATGGAGCTCAGCAAGGCCACGTCTGACCTACTCCTGGAGCTGGACACCCTGTCAGGCGGGGCGATCAAGCGCCGCGCCGACCTCGGGATCCTCCTCGAGTGCGGGCGCGACGGGCCCGGCCGCAAGGCGCTGGACGAGCTCAGCTTCTTCGCAAAGTTCCTCCACCGGACGCACGGGATCATGGCCCGCATCGGCCGCGACGGTGAGGGCTATGGCCGGCTGCTCAAGGAATTCACGGACGCCTCCGCAAAGACGACGGCGCTCCTCGCCGAGCTGCTCTCGGGAGCGCCTGACGACGAGCGGCGGCGCCTGACTGCCACGTATCTCGCGATGACACCCGGGGCTCTCGACAACCTGTTAGCGCTCTGCCGCGACCTGAGCTGGTATAAGAACCGACTCATCGACGTGCGCGCCCGGCGGGAGGGCGCCCGGTGAGCCGCCACTTCGTCTCCGTCTGGCGCGCGTCGCTGTTCGTGCTTGTCGTCGCCTCGATCTTCTGGCTCGGGGCGGTCAACATCCGGGCGATGATCGGCAACGACATGCTCAAGACCGGCACGCTGGAATTCGAGCAGTACATCGACCCCGAGGCCGAGCGGGAGATCTTCCGGCTCCTGTCGTTCGCCTCCGTAGTGGTCATGATCAGCTACCTGGTCGTCCTGATCAGCGGCACCGTGTTCCTGGTCACCTCGCCCTTCCGGCTCCGGGAGAACGGCTGGCTGATGATGAGCGCCATCCTCTTTTATACGTTCGTGCCGGTCGAGCTGTTCACCCTCTACCTCGACGGGAAGATAGCGTACAAGGAGTTTTTCACCACGGAGGGGAATGCGGTATTCCGCGAGCTGTTCGTCGCCCGCGTGGGGGCGCTTGCGGGGGCTCCGCTCGTCGCCCTCCTCTGTTATTATACAATTATCGCGCTCGCGGTGTTCCGCCCTTTCACCAGGCCGCCGCGCCCTGCCGATGAAGCATGAGGCCCTCATAGAGGAGCTCCAGGACGTCGCCCGTCAGCTCGGGGTGACGATCCGTTACGAACGGGGGGACTTCGAGGGGGGGTATTGCGTCCTGCGCGAGGAGAAGCTCCTCCTTGTCAACCGGCGGCTCATGCCCGCCCGGAAGGCTTCCGTCCTGGCGCTGGCCATGAACGAGATCGGGCTCGAGGAGATGTACCTCAAGCCCGTCGTCCGGGAGTACATCGAGGACGAGGTCGCCCGGGCGGCCCGCACACCACACTGA
>DATJPH010000461.1:0-6671 GCA_035506475.1 Bacteroidota bacterium
CCCCTCTACGAGAAGGCGTACGCCTCGCTCCTTGAGCGCCGCCATACTGAGCACACGCCGGTTGCGTGAGTGTCGCGGAGGGGGATGAGACGCGGAGGGAAAAACCCCGGGAAGAATTGCGGAGAGGGAGGGATTCGAACCCTCGATAGACTTACGCCTATACTAGTTTTCGAGACTAGCGCCTTCAACCACTCGGCCACCTCTCCCTGAGTGGAGTGCACAGAATGTACCAAAAAATCGGGGAAGCTTCAAGAGCCGGCGCTTCCCCGGGAACGATCAGGAACGACCCGCTTGCGTATCGGCGGGTTTTTTTGTACTGATAATAAAAGCGTTCTTTGCATGAACTCCTCTCCCTTTGACCGTACCGAGCGTGACAGCTGCGGCGTCGGATTCGTCGCCACGCGCACCGGTACCTATTCTCACAAACTCCTCCAGGAAGCCCTCAATGCCCTCCGGTGCGTCGAGCACAGGGGAGCGTGCGGGGCGGACCTTGTCACCGGAGACGGCGCCGGCATCATGGCCGACATCCCGTTCGACCTCCTGGGCTACAAGCGTGGAGAGGTGGCGGTGGCGTCGCTGTTCATGCCGCGTGCCGAAGACCGGATGAACCTCTCCCTGGAGATCCTCCAGAGCACCTTCCGATTCCTGGGTCTCGAGATCGTGGCCTACCGCGACGTCCCCGTCGACCGGTCCATACTCGGGGAAGAGGGGACCCGGTCGGTCCCCTCCATGAAGCACGCGATCATCCGCCGACCGAAGCACTGCAGGACGGACGCATCGTTCGACAGGCTTCTCTATACGGCCAAGCAGGCCGTCCGGATGAAGCAGTCAGAGCAGGGGATCAACAAGGAATTCTACTTCACGTCCCTCTCCGGCACGACGATCGTCTACAAGGCGCTCACGCGCGCCGAGGCGCTCGACGGGTTCTATCTCGACCTGAAAAACCCGCAGTTCGTCACCCGCTTCACCCTCTTCCACCGCAGGTTCAGCACGAACACCCGGACGTCCTGGGACAAGGCGCAGCCGTTCCGGCTGATCGCGCACAACGGCGAGATCAACACGATTGCGGGGAACCGTTCGCGGGCATTTTCAAGGGAAAAATCGCTCGGGCTCCCCCCCGACCAGCTCGTCACGCACGCGGGGATCAGCGACTCGGGGAGCCTCAACGAGATGGTCGAGGCGCTCATGTACAGGAGCTCCATCCCGCAGATCGAGGACCTGCTGGCGATCATGATGCCCCCCGCGCACGGGCAGAGCGATTATTACAAGTTCTGGAGCCGCGCGATGGAGCCCTGGGACGGGCCCGCGATCATCATGTACTCGGACGGCCGGAGCATAGGCGCGCGCCTCGACCGGAACGGGTTCCGCCCCTCGCGCTGGGCGCTGACGGACGAGACGTTCTACCTCTCATCGGAAGCAGGCTCATTCGCCATCGATGAATCGCGCATCCGGGGGAAGGGGATACTCCATGCCGGCACGGGGGTGAAGGTGGACCTGACGACGGGGAGGATCCACTTCCGCGACCCGAGCCTCTCCCGGGAGAACAGGGACGCCAAATTCGACCCGAGGACGATCCCCGTGGGGACGATCAATGTCCCGGACCGGGGAGAACCCGTCACCAAATTCAGGAAGACACTCTTCACGCTCACGCAGGAGGAGCTCGAGAAGATCGTCTACCCGATGGCCGCCGAAGGGAAGGAACCGATCGGCTCGATGGGGGACACCGCCCGGCCGAACGTCTTTTCGTCCGAGCCGAGACCCTTTTTCGATTACTTCTACCAGAATTTCGCGCAGGTGACCAACCCGCCACTCGACTACCTGCGTGAGAGGAACATCACGGACCTTCGCGTCTTCCTCGGGCGCCGGCCCAACATATTCTTCGCCAAGGACCTCCTCCCGCTCGAAGAGGCGCTCGAGCTGCCGGGGCCGGTCCTGAGTCTCGCGCAGATGCGCTTCATCGAGGCCCTGAGCCACAAGCGTCCCTCGCAGTCCCACATTATCCCGAAGATATTCCCGATGATCTTCGAGCGGGACGGGGGGGTCACCGGGTTCCGCCCGGCCGTGGACGCGCTTGCCTCGTCCGTCCTTCAGGCGGTGGAGAGCGGGACGAGCGTCATCGTCCTGTCCGACGAAGGGGCGGACTACGAGCACCCGCCGATCCCCGGGCTCATCGGTCTCCGCGCCGTGGTCCGCGCGCTGAACGAGTCGGGCCTCCGTCTTCAGACTTCGATCGTCGTCCATTCAGGGGAGGCAAGGACGCCGCACCACGTCGCCGCGCTTATCGGCTTCGGCGCTTCCGCCGTCTGCCCGTACCTCGCGCTTGAGATCGTCCGTAACGACGAGGATGAATCGTTCCGCCGCCTCTCGCCGGAGGTGAGGGAGCGGAACTACCTCAACGCCCTTGAATCGGGACTGCTGAAGATCATGTCGAAGGTCGGCATATCCGTCGTGCAGAGCTACATGAGCGCGAAGCTCTTCACGGCGATCGGGCTCGGCCGGGAGCTGATGGACAATTTCTTCCCCGGGACCACGACCCCGCTGGGGGGGATCGGGTACGGGGAGCTCGCGCAGGACATACTCATGAAAACCGCGCTTGCCGCGAGCCCCGAGTACAGCGGCAAGCTCCTCCAGACCTACCAGTTCCGCGAGCATACGCGCGGGCTCACCGGGGAGAAGCACGCGATGACCGCTGCACGGGCCTCGGTCGTCCATAAGATGGTGCGCGACGGTGCCACGGACGAGGCGCGCCGGGAGCTCTACCGCCAGTTTGTCCAGATGGGGAGGGACGCCGAGCCTGTCAACATCCGGCATCTCCTCGAGGTCGCCCCTGCGGGTCCCGCTGTTCCCCCTGCGGAGGTGGAGGCGCGTGAGGCGATATTCGCCCGGTTCGGCTCCGGCGCAATGTCGTTCGGGGCGGTGAGCGCCGAGAGCCAGCGCGACGTGATCCTGGCGATGCGCTCCATCGGCGGTCGGAGCAACAGCGGGGAGGGGGGGGAAAACCCGTACTACGAGAAGGAGGGGATCACAGCCTCCACGAAGCAGGTGGCCTCCGCCAGGTTCGGCGTGACCGCCGAGTACCTCGTGGCAGGCAAAGAGCTCCAGATCAAGATCGCCCAGGGTGCCAAACCCGGCGAGGGGGGGCAGCTGATGAGCGTGAAGGTGGATGCCGATATCGCGCGCGCAAGGCATTCGCTCCCTCACGTCGACCTGATCTCGCCCCCACCGCTGCACGACGTCTACAGCATTGAGGACCTGAAGGAGCTGATCTACGAGCTGAAACAGGTGCACCCGGGCGCCCCCGTCAGCGTCAAGCTTGTCTCCGGCAACGGGATCGGGACGATCGCCGTCGGCGTCGTCAAGGCCGGGGCCGACATTATCTACATCGCCGGCGGCGACGGCGGGACAGGGGCGGCCACGCTCGGGTCGATGAAACATGCCGGTCTCCCCTGGGAATTCGGGCTCATGGAGGCACACAAGGCGCTCTGCGAAAACGGCCTTCGCGGCAACGTGGAGCTCCGCACGGACGGGGGCCTTGTCACCGGGATGGATGTCGTCAAGGCCGCGGTGCTCGGCGCCGAGGGGTTCGATTTCGGCAAGCTCCTCCTCGTGGCCGAGGGATGCATCATGGCCCGCATCTGTGAGAAGAATACCTGCCCGACGGGTATCGCGACGCACGACCCGAAGTTCAAGGCCAAATACAAGGGGCGCCCGGAACAGATCACGCGGATGCTCACGATTATCGCCGACGACGTCCGGGAACTTCTCGCCGGGCTCGGGCTCAGATCGCTCCGGGAAATCACCGGGAGGACCGACCTGCTCCGGGTCGCCCCCGCGCATGAGGAATTCGTGACGGAGCGAAAGCTCTCCCTCGATTTCTTCCTCTCCGGCGAGCCGGCGCCGCTCCCCCCGCGCGCCGCACCGAGGGACGACCCGGTGGGGGAGCTGAACAGGCGGATACTCAGCGACGCCCGGCCCAAACTCGGGATGGGGAAGCCGATCAGGCTTGCCTACCCGGTGACGACCGCGGACAGGGGCGTGCTTGCGACGCTTTCGGGCGAACTTGCCCGGCGTGCCCATGCGAAGCGGACGGGGGGCGAGCACCAGGGGGCCCCCGCCGACGAGATACACGTGGAATTCACCGGGAGCGCGGGGCAGGGATTCTGCGTTTTTCTCGTCGACGGGGTCCGCGTGGTCCTCAACGGCGAAGCAAACGACTCGGTCTGCAAATCGATGTCCGGCGGAAGCGTCGTCATCCGGTCCCACCCCAGGCTGACGAGCGATCCCGGGGAGAGCGCGATCATCGGTCACTGCGCGCTCTACGGGTCCATCGGCGGCACGCTCTTCGTTCACGGCCTGGCCGGCGACAGGTTCGGCGTCCGGAACAGCGGCGCCCGCGCCGTCGTCGAAGGCACGGGGCTGCATGCCTGCGAGTACATGACGCGGGGGACGATCGCCATACTGGGACCGGTCTCCTACAACGTCGGCGCCGGGATGACCGGGGGGTCGGTCTACCTCCGGCGCGACCAGGCTTCCATGATCAACACGGGGTATATTGTCCCCCGCGACATGGACGATACGGACCGGGAGGAGCTCAGAGATCTGATACGTCTCTACTGGCAGGAGACCAAAAGCGCCCGCGCTCACGCGATCCTTGAGGGGGGAACCGACGTCAATGAGCTCTATTTCAAGTGCGTCCCCCGCCCCCACGACTGAAACTATTTTTCCGGGCCACTTGACAAGCGGCCCCTCCGCGATTATATTATACCATGATGCTGAACGCGATCGATACTGCAAGCAACCCACTCAACGCCGGCTGGTGGTGGCACACGTGCGCGTTTCCCGGTGAAGCAGTGAGGAGCTAGGTCGCATCGCGGTGCCCGAATTTCAACCCTCCCTGGTTCGCCAGGGGGGGTTTTTTATTTTCAGGACCCTATGATATCACTCGAAGAATTCAGAAAGCTCGCCTCTGCGGCCAACGTGATACCGCTCGTCCGCTCGCGCCTGGCCGATCTCCACACGCCGGTCTCCGCGTATCTTGCCCTGCGCGAACAGGGGAAAGGGTCGTTCCTTTTCGAGAGCGTGGAGCGCGACGAGAAGATCGGCCGGTTTTCGTTCGTCGGCGTCGACCCTCTCGTGATGATCCGCGCCAGGCAAGGCGGCGTGGAGATTTCCGGACGGGGAGGGAACCGCACGGCACCCGGGAGCATATTCGATGCGCTGGCGGCGGAATCGGGCCGGTTCCGCCAGGCGGAGGTCCCGGGACTGGACGGATTTCTCGGGGGGTTCGTCGGATACATCGGGTACGGCGCCGTCGCACGTCTTGAGAAGCTCTCACTCCGCGCGCCCGGGGGCGGGGGCGAGGATGAAGCGATGTTCGGCCTGTTCGGGTCGCTCCTCAGGTTCGACCACAGGAGGCAGATCGTCCTCCTTGTGCACAACGTCCTCCTGGACGGGAGCCGTTCGCCGGAAGAAGCCTACCGCGAGGGACGAAAGGCGCTGGAGGCGATGGAACTCAAATTCCTCCGCCCGGTCCCCTCAACCCGGCCGTTTGCCTGCGACGTGAGCACCCCCGAGGAGTCGATCGACAGGGAGGGGTACTGCCGCGCCGTCACGCGTGCGAAGGAGTATATCACCGAGGGGGATATTTTCCAGGTCGTCCTCTCCCGCCGGGTAAGCTTCCCGTATACGGGGGACCTCTTCGCCGTCTACCGCGCGCTCAGGATGATCAACCCTTCCCCCTACCTGTTCCACATCGATTTCGGCGAAACGCAGCTCGCGGGATCATCTCCCGAAGTGCTCGTCCGGGTCTCCCGAGGGATGGTCGAGGTTCTCCCGATCGCCGGGACAAGGCCCAGGGGCGAAACCCAGGAGGAGGACGAGCAGATGGAACAGGATCTCCTCAGCGACCAGAAGGAGCTTGCCGAGCACGTCATGCTTGTCGACCTCGGGCGGAACGACGTGGGGCGCATCAGCAGGTTCGGAAGCGTCCGCGTCCCCGTTTTCAAGCGTGTGGAGCGCTACTCCCACGTGATGCACATCGTCTCCGAGGTTCGCGGCACGCTCAGCGACGGCGCGGGCCCGCTCGAGGCCCTCAAGGCCTGCTTTCCGGCCGGGACGGTCTCGGGGGCGCCGAAGGTCCGCGCCATGGAGATCATCAACGAGCTCGAGCCTGCATCCCGCGGCGTCTATGCGGGCGCGGTCGGGTACCTGGCGTTCAACGGATCGCTCGACACGTGCATCGCCATACGGACGATCGTGGGGCACAGGGGGACGCTTTCCATACAGGCCGGCGCGGGCATCGTGGCGGACTCGGTCCCGGAAAGCGAATACCATGAGACGCTGAACAAATCCCGCGCGCTCCTGGAAGCCGTCCGGGAGGCGAGCGGCGGCCTCAGGGCCCCCGGGGTAAAGGAGGAGGCGGAATAGACAATGGTACTCGTCATCGACAACTACGACTCATTCACGTACAACCTCGTCCAGCTCCTGGGACAAATCACCTCCGCGATCGAGGTGAGGAGAAACGACGAGATCACGCTCGATGAGGTCGCGCGGCTCGCGCCGTCGCATATCGTCCTTTCTCCCGGTCCCGGGCGCCCCGAGGATGCGGGGATCACGGTCGGCGCCGTGCAGCGGTTCGCGCCGTCGACGCCGATCCTCGGCGTCTGCCTGGG
>DATJPH010000462.1:0-3325 GCA_035506475.1 Bacteroidota bacterium
CGTTGATAAGCTCAATAACACTCCTGAACTCCGACGGGTTCACGAATTCCGGCTGCTCGATGATCGTGTCGGCGCCCCCGATGTGAAGCTTCTCGCTCCCCGACGGCGGCAGGAGCTTCCCCACCGAGTCGATGAACAGCCGCACAAGCCCGGTGTCGTCGCCCGCGGTCTCCTTCAGGCGCTCGGCGTACGTTGTCCGGATCTCCTCGATCGTCAGGCCCGAGAGCCTCTCGTTGAGGGACCGCGCGATGTCGTCCAGCTTGTCGCGGGGAATTTCGCTCGCGACTTCGAGCATCATCGTCCGCACGAGGCCGGACTTTATCGAGATCACGACCATGACGCGCGTCCCGCCGATGGGGACGAGCTCCAGGCGTTCGAGCGTGCCGCTCGAGAGCCGGGGGGAGGTGATCACGCAGAGCTGGCGCGAGATCTTCCCCATGAGCCTCGAGGACTCCCGGAGAAGCTCGTCCTCCTCCTCGCGGGAGGTGAGGGCCTCCCGGATCGCCTTCTGCTCCGTTGCGGAAATGGCGTCGATCCGCATCAGGCTGTCCAGGTAGAACCTGTAGCCGACGTCGGTGGGGACCCTGCCCGCGGAGGTATGGGGATGGTTGATGTACCCGAGGTATTCGAGGTCCGACATCACGTTCCGGATCGAAGCCGAACTGAGGCCCAGGACGTCCTCGTGGCGCCTGGAGATGTAGCGGGACCCTATGGGGGTGGCGGTTTCGATGAAATCCCGCACCACATAGTGGAGTACCGTCCTCTCCCTCTCGTTCAGTTCCCCTGCCATGCCCGCGACCCGAGAAAAATGTTCCACTTCGCACGAACGTAAAAAATACGCAAAAACGGCCGGTTTGTCAAGGTTCCCTTTTCCGGCCTATTTTCGACCGAACCCCCTCCCCGATATTGATTGTTACACCCCCAGAGCGTATATTTCTACGTCATCCGGTCGTGCCCCGCTTCCGCTGGCGGTATCAGGGGCTGTAGCTCAGCTGGGAGAGCGCCTCGTTCGCAACGAGGAGGCCGTCGGTTCGAACCCGATCAGCTCCACGGAATGTTTCACGTCTTCCCTGTGCCACCGCTTCAGAAAGTGTGAGGTCAAGTCCTGCGCAACTGAAAGTAGCTCAACCCCGCCAGGTCCGGAAGGAAGCAACGGTCGGTTACGGAAAGTGTGACGCAGGGGAGCTTGACCTCATTTTTTTTGTGACTGCCGCGCGCGGAACGGGTTGCATAGAGGGAGAACATTTCGTAGTTTAACAGGGATGAGTTCAGGCCCCGTATGAAGAGACGGGGACTACTCCCATATTGTTCACAACAATGGGCCGGCGCACGCCGCCGCCCGCATCTGCTCACAGAACGGTAAACGACGAAGGCGTACAACGATGTCCAATATTTGTCTCTCGTCCTGGCCCGGGAGCCTGCCCGCTTCGTTCCGTTCCTGTGAAGCAATCATCAGCTCCACAGAAAGGTTGGTAGAAACCGGACGGTATGAAGAAGGAAATCATCATCAACGCTGGCGCCAACGAAACCCGTATAGCAATTACGGAAGATGGTCGCCTGGCAGAGCTTTTCGTCGAGACTGCCAATAAGGAAAAAATGGTCGGTGACATCTACCTTGGGAAAATCGCCAAGGTGATGCCCGGCATCAAAGCTGCATTTATCGATATCGGACTCGGACAGGACGGCTTCCTGCATTTCTCGGACATCGGCAACAGGTTCGAGGAGTACAGCGCCATGATCGGGGACGAGGACGAAAACGGCGATGAGCCGAAAGAGCCCGCGGCCGCGGAAGCGGCCGTCGCGGCGCCCGGCGCAGAACAGCACCGGAGTGCACCACCCCCGCCGGCCCCCCCGCAGGAGGCCCGCTCGCGCAACAACAACCACCGCCCCCCCCGCAGGGACATCCAGCTCGAAAAAGGGCAGGAGATCATCGTCCAGATCACGAAGGAACCCGTCGGGAAGAAGGGGGTGCGGGTGACGAGCGAGGTCTCGCTCGCCGGACGCTTCCTCGTGCTGCTCCCCTTCGACGGCAAGATCGGCATCTCCAAGAAAATCTCCAGCTTCAAGGAGAAGCGGAGGCTCCGGAAGATCGTCCAGACGATCCTCCCGGAGGGGTTCGGCGTCATCATCCGGACAGTGGCGGAGGGGAAAGACGAGTCGTCCCTGACGAACGATCTGAAGGACCTCATCGACACCTGGCGCGAGGTCGAGAAGACCGTCAAGAGCGAGAAGGCACCCTGCCTGCTCTACAAGGACATGTCGACAACCTCGAGCGTCATCCGCGACCTCTTCTCCAACGACGTCTCCCGCGTTGTGATCGACAGCCGGAAGCTCCACAAGGAGATCCGCGCCTACATCAAGTACACCTCCGCCCAGCTCCTCGACAAGATCGAGCTTCACAAGGACCGGCGGCCGATCTTCGACGTGTACGGCATCGAGAAAGAGATCGAGACGACGCTCGCCCGCAAGGTCTGGCTCAAGAGCGGCGGGTACATCATCATCGAGCCGACCGAGGCGATGGTCGTCATCGACGTCAACAGCGGCCGGTACGCCGCCAAGAAGGAACAGGAACAGAACTCGCTCCGGACGGACCTGGAGGCCGCGCGGGAGATCTGCCGCCAGCTCAGGCTCCGCGACATCGGCGGGATCATCGTCTGCGACTTCATCGACCTGGACGACGAGCGGAACAAGAGGAAGGTGTACGAAGAGCTGAAGAAGGAATTCCGGAAGGACCGGGCCAAGGTCACCGTGCTCCCGATGACGGAATTCGGCCTCGTGCAGATCACCCGCCAGAGGATCCGCCAGGCGATCCTCCACAGCTTCAGCGAGCCGTGCCCCGCATGCGGCGGCACCGGGCTCGTGCAGTCGAGGACGACGACGGTCAACCAGATCGAACGGTGGATCCGGCGCTTCAAGAGCGAGAGCAGCGAGCGGAGGATCGTCCTGAAGGTCAACCCGCAGATGGCCGACGCCCTGCGCGTGGGGACGTTCAGCCGCCTGCGCAAGCTGATGATGAAGTACAGGATCCTGATCCGCCTGGAATCCGACACCGCGGTGCACGTCGGCGAGTTCAGGTGCTTCTCGACGAAGCAGGGGAAGGACATCACCGACCAGTTCAACTAGCGACGACAACGGAAGATTCATGCAATTGAAACGAACAGCGTTTTACGAGATCCACCGCTCGCTCGGCGGAAAGATCGTCGAGTTCGGCGGCTACGAAATGCCCGTCCAGTACACCGGGATCATCGAGGAACACAGGAAGGTGCGCGAGTCGGTGGGGCTCTTCGACGTCTCCCACATGGGCGAGGTCGAGGTCACGGGGAAG
>DATJPH010000463.1:0-2617 GCA_035506475.1 Bacteroidota bacterium
GAGCGGACCGCCTTCGGATTGTAGGGGTCCACGCTCCCCTTCCCCAGGAATATCCCCCCGGCCCCGAACCAGTCGCACGTGCGGATGATGGAACCGAGGTTCCCCGGATCGGCGATCCCGTCGAGGGCGACGATGAGCGACGGGGCCGAGAGGCGCTTCAGAAGCCCTGAAGCGCTCTCGCTCTTTGTGCGGACAAGGGCGATCACCCCCTGGGGCGTGACCGTATCGGCGCACTGCGCGAGCTCGCGGTAAGTCACCTCGCTCACGAGTGTACCGCGCGCGCGCAGGATCCCCATCAGATGCGCACCCTCGGCTGTGGCGGAAAATTCGGCCGTCGAGAACGCTTCGGGGATCTCGAACGCCGAGGCCGCGGCGTCGCCGACGAGCCGGAGCCCTTCGGCGACAAAAAGGCCCTGTTCATCCCGGCCGCTCTTCTCAGCGAGCGAACGGATCTCCCTGATCCTGTTCCGCGTCAGTGGCATCGTCTATTCGGTGTATTCCCCCCAGACGCCGCGAAGCGTGTCGGAGATCTCCCCGACGGTCGCATACGCCTCCACGGCGTTGAGTATGTGCGGCATCAGGTTGTCTCTCCCCGCGGCCGCGTTCCTCACGGCCGCCAGCGAGGCGGCCACGCGCGATCCCGGCCGCCGTTCCCTGACGGCGCGGAGATGCTCGACCTGGCGGGCGGCGGCGGTCTCGTCAATCCGGAGGATGTCGGGCTGAGCCCGCGCGCCCGTTTCGAACGCGTTGACGCCGACAATCGTCTTTTCCTTCTCCTCGATCGCCCGCTGGTACCTGTAGGCGCTCTCCTGGATCCGCGTCTGGTAGTACTTCTGCTCGATGGCCCTGACCGCGCCCCCCATGTCGTCGATGGTCCTGATGATTGCCAGCGCCTCCGACTCGAGCGCGTCGGTCATTGCTTCCACGGCGTACGAGCCGCCGAGCGGATCGGCCGTGTCGGCAACACCTGATTCGAACGCGATGATCTGCTGTGTCCTCAGCGCCAGCACCGCCGAATCCTCGGTCGGGAGCGCCAGCGCTTCGTCCCGGCTGTTCGTGTGGAGCGACTGGCAGCCCCCGAGCACCGCGGCGAGCGCCTGGAGCGAGACGCGGACAACGTTGTTGTCGATCTGCTGGGCCGTCAGCGTGGCCCCGCCGGTCTGGGCGTGGAAGCGGAGCTTCATCGTCTCGGCCCGCCTGGCGCCGAACCGCTCCTTCATGATGCGGGCCCAGAGTCTCCGGGCCGCCCGGAACTTCGCGATCTCCTCCAGGAAGTTGTTGTGCGCGTTGAAGAAGAACGAGAGCCCGGAGCCGAACGCATCGACGTCGAGACCCGCCTCGAGCGCCGCCTGGACATACGCGATCCCGTTTGCAAGCGTGAACCCCAGCTCCTCGGCCGCCGTGGACCCGGCCTCCCGGATATGATACCCGCTTATCGAGATCGTATTCCAGCGGGGGATCTCGCTGCTGCACCAGCGGAAGATGTCCGTCACAAGCCTCATGGAAGGAGACGGGGGGAAGATGTGCGTCCCGCGCGCGATGTATTCCTTGAGTATGTCGTTCTGCACGGTCCCTGAGAGCTTCTTCATGTCCGCCCCCTGTGCGCGGGCGATCGCGACGTACATGCAGAGGAGCACTGCCGCGGTCGCGTTGATCGTCATCGAGGTCGTCACCCCCTCCAGCGGGATGTCCCTGAAGAGGATCTCCATATCGGCGAGCGTATCGATCGCCACCCCGACCTTGCCGACCTCCCCGCGGGCAAGCTCGTGGTCTGAATCGTACCCCATCTGCGTCGGGAGGTCGAATGCGACGGAAAGTCCCGTCGTGCCGTTGTTCAGGAGATGGAGGTAGCGCCTGTTCGACTCAGCGGCGGTGCCGAACCCGGCATACTGCCGCATCGTCCAGAGTCTCCCCCGGTACATCGTGGGATACGGCCCGCGCGTGAAAGGGTACTCGCCCGGATCGCCGATATCCCCCTCGTAATCTCTCCGGGAGGGCTTGTAGAGAGGTTCGATCACTCTGCCGGAATCAGAGGCGAACGTCCGTTTCCCCGGGGGGGGCTTCACCGCACGGGACTGCTTCGCGTCATTCTGCTCCAGTTTTTGCATGCGTTCTTCGCTTCCTTAAGGGACCGCGGGGGGGGGAGATGCATTCGTGAGTTCGTATGATAAAGAGATCGGATTCCAGAATCAAGGAAACGGCTGCCGCCAGGAGATCTCGCGCACGCTCCGCCCGTCGCTCGTGAGTATGACCGCACCCTCCCTGTCCGTGCGCCGGACACGCACGTGCGCGCGCTCGAGCCGCTGCAGGAGTTCCGGCGAGGGATGTCCGAAACTGTTGTGGAGACCGACGGAAAGAAGGGCGATCGAGGGACGGACGGCCTCCAGGAACTCCGCCGAGGTTCCGCTCCTGCTTCCGTGATGCGCGACCTTCAGGACGGTCGACCGGAGAAAACCTCCCCAGGCGCGGATCATAGGGATCTCCGACCCGGTCTCCGCATCCCCGGTGAAGAGGAACGACACCTCTCCGTAGACGAGCTTGAGGACGACCGAGGCATTGTTGGAACGGGACCCTCCGTGCAGCCCGGCGCGCGGCTGCATACACGGGGGCCAGAGAC
>DATJPH010000464.1:0-14511 GCA_035506475.1 Bacteroidota bacterium
GTCCTTGCCGACATCAACGTGCAGACCGCGAAGCGCTCCGCCGACGCGATCGGTCCGAACGTCCACCCCTTGAGGCTCGACGTGAACAGCAACCGGGATCTCGTGGCGGCGATGAAGGGGTGCAACGCGGTCATAAGCGCGGTGACCTACTCGGTGAATCTCCAGGTAACGCGCGCCGCACTCGAAGCCGGGGTGCACGTCTGCGATCTCGGGGGGAACAACGACGTCGTCGCCAGGCAGCTCGCGCTCGACGCCGAAGCGCGGGCCAGGGGGATCACGGTCGTTCCCAACAGCGGCCTGGCGCCGGGACTCATTAACATACTGGCGGTGACCGGGGCGCGGGGGTTCGATTCGGTTGATTCCATACTTTTGCGGGTCGGGGGGCTCCCCCAGCACCCGCGCCCGCCGCTCAATTACCAGATCGTGTTCTCCGTCGAGGGACTCATCAACGAGTACGTGGAACAGGTCCTCGTCATACAGGACGGGGAGCTCAGGCACATCGACCCGATGTCGGGGCTCGAGGAGATCGAATTCCCGGAGCCATTCGGGAAGCTGGAGGCGTTCACGACGTCGGGGGGGCTCTCCACGCTCCCTGAACTGTTTGCCGGCAGGGTAAAGAATCTCGACTACAAGACGATACGTTACCGCGGGCACTGCGAGAAATTCAAGACGCTCCTCGACCTGGGGTTTGCCACGATGGAGCCGATGATGGTGGGGGGAAGCGTCAAGACGAACAGGGAGTTCTTCGCCGACCTGCTCAGGAAGAAACTCGATTTCGGCGACAAGGATGTCGTGCTTGCCAGGGCCACGATCACCGGGCGCCGTGACGGCGCGGAGAAGATCCTCGCCTACGAGTTCGTCGACCAGTACGACGAGGCCGCATCGATCACCGCGATGATGCGCGCAACAGCGTTCCCCACGTCGATCACCGCGCAGATGCTCGCGCACGGGACGATACAGGAGCGGGGCGTGAAGCCGCCGGAGTTGTGCGTCCCCGGGGACGCGATGATCGACGAGCTTGCCAAGCGCAACCTGCGCATTACGAAGCGGATCACTGAAACCTGGAGTTGAGCATGCACCCACTGTCGGTCCAGATTATCACGCATGACAGCGCCTCCGAGCGGGAGGTCCAGCACCAGTACATCCTCGAGGGGCGGCACCCGCGCTGGGAGCTGTTCAAGATATTCGTCCACGCGCTCCTGCACGTCAAATTTTCCTGAGGGAGGCCCATGGCAGAGACATTCTCGTTCGACATCGTTTCAGAGGTCAATCTCCAGGAGACCGACAACGCCATCAACCAGGCGCGGAAGGAGATCGCCCAGCGATACGATTTCAAGGGCTCCAAGAGCTCGATCGAGCTCGACCTGAAAGAGAAGAAGATCGCCGTCGTCTCGGACGACGACTTCAAGCTGAAGGCGGTCGTCGACATCCTGCAGAACAAGATGATCAAGCGCGGCGTACCGCTGAAAGCCCTTGACTACGGCCAGGTGGAGCCCTCGGCCGGGGGAACGGTTTCCCAGACGATCGGGCTCCGCGTGGGGATCGACAAGGAAAACGCCCGGCTCATCGTGAAGATGATCAAGGACACGAAGTTGAAGGTCCAGGCGCAGATCATGGATGACCAGGTCCGCGTCAGCGGCAAGGCCAAGGACGATCTCCAGCAGGTACAGAAGATGGTCCGCGACGCGGAGCTGAAGTTCGCCGTCCAGTTCACAAACTACCGCTCATGAGCTTTCCCAGGACGATTGCATACGTACTGGCGCTCGTTGCGCTTGCGCTCCCCGCGCGGGACGCGGCGCATGCGCAGGAGAATGCCGTCCGCATCGAGTTCGCGGGGGACTCCTCCCGCAGCACGGTGATCGGCGCCTTCAGGCGCTCCGGCACCGTCTATGTCTCGCTCAACGACCTGGCGCAGATATTCCAACTTGCCACCTACGAAAGCAGCGAGAGCCAGAAATTCGAGGTCAAAAAGCTTCCCCTGCGCATGAAGGTCGCCGGCGGGAATCCCTTTATCGTCGTCACAGACAGCGAGGGGCGCCAGAACGTCTACCAGCTCCCTGCCAGGGTCGTCTACGCCGCCAATTCCTATTTCGTGCCGCTCGCGTCGTTCCTCCCCCTCCTGCGCCCGGTGTTCCGGGTCAACGCCTCGTATAACCCGTGGACCGGCGTGCTGGGGATCGGGACCCAGAGCGTCCAGCCCGCCTTCGACATCCCGACCGTCAGCCTCGAGCCGAAGTCCAACGGCATGCTGATCCGGATCGGCGCGACGCGGAAGCTGCGCGAATACGAAAACTGGATGCGCGCCGACGGGTGGATGTACGTCACGATCGGGGATGCCCGGGCGGATATCGCGGCGATCAATGCCGTGAAGCCCGCCGGGATCGTCCGTGAGATCATCGCGATCCAGTCCCCCACATCCGTTCAACTCACGTTCAGGCTCTCCGGGAAGATCGCGGCCTCCGAGATCGTGAACGACGACGCATCGAACGACCTGATTCTCGCCATCAGGACCCCGGGCGCGGAGGAGACGGCGCCCGCGCCGGGCCGCGACAAGGGGGAGGCGCCCGGTGTGCCGACAGGGCCGCTGACCAAGGCGGATCACGAGACACCGCAGGCCACACCGCATCTGCAGGATACCGCCCGGGCGGCGGGCTCCCCCCCTGCGACCTCTTCGGGGAGCGAACGCGACGCGGAGCGGTGGCCGACAATCCTGCCTGCGCCCAAAAAAGACACCGAGGCCCCCGGCGCGGAGACGACTCCCGCCGCAAAGCCCGCGGACCGTCCGCCGGCCGCCACGGCGCCGGCGCCGAAGAAGGAGCATGAATCCCCCCCGGGACTTGACAACGAGAGGGAGAAATGGGCGCTTGACGTCATCGTCCTCGACGCGGGGCACGGCGGGTACGACCCCGGCACGATCGGCGTGACGGGGGTGAAGGAGAAGACCGTCGCGCTGGGCATCGTGCTCAAGCTCGGCGCACTGATACAGAAAAACCTGAAGGGCGTGGAAGTCGTCTACACGCGAAAGGATGACAGGTTCGTCGAGCTTGACAGGAGGGGGAAGATCGCCAACGAGGCGGGAGGGAAGCTCTTCATCAGCGTCCACTGCAATTCGCTCCCCCGCAAGCCGAGCAAGACGCGGGGGTTCGAGGTCTACCTCCTCCGACCGGGGCGCTCGGAGGAGGCCATCGCCATCGCCGAGAGGGAAAACTCGGTCATCGAGATGGAGCCCGGGTACGAGGAGAAATACCAGCAGCTGACGGAAGAGAACTTCATACTCGTGGCGATGGCGCAGAGCGCGCATGTCAAGGCAAGCGAGGTGTTCGCGGACCTGGCGCAGAAGGAGATTGCATCGCGGACCGGCATTCCCAACCGGGGGGTGAAACAGGCCGGGTTCTACGTCCTTGTCGGCGCCGCGATGCCGAATGTGCTTGTGGAGTCCGCCTACCTTTCGAACCGTGAAGACGAGCGCTTTCTCAAGAGCGACAGCGGCCAGATGAAGATCGCCGATGCGCTCTTCCACGCGGTGAAGAAATACAAGGAGGAATACGAGAAGCAGCTCCAGGAGGGGAAGGATTTCGGAGAGGCGAAGCAGTAGCGTCCGTCCGCCCTACCGGGCCGGCGGGTCTTTCAAGAAGAGATCGTCGCTGAGCCCCGTGTTCAGCCTGTAGTTGCTGTAGGTGACCCTGACGCTCCCCTTGCGCGGCATCTGCTGCGGCCGGATCGGGGACGCGGGGAGATCGGCCTCCGTCGAATCCGCCGGGGCGGTGGAAAACGCGGCCGTCATCTCCCCCGGGAGCCACACCCCGTCGATATCCGTGTACCTGAAAGAGATCGTCGCCAGACGATCGGCGGAACCTGTCGTCACGATCCTTTCTGCCGTCCATCTCGCGGGATTGACGTACACGATCAGGCTTCTGGGCAACGCCCGGTCTGATTTTGCCTGCAGCATGACCTTCCGCACGGAGATCCCCTCCAGCGTGTCCTTCCCCACCCCGGTGACCGAATACCTTGCAAGCAGCTTGCCCACGGTCGGCTGGAGCCCCTCCTTCGGGAGCATCACAAACCCCTCAGCGTCAAGGTGGACCCTGTCCGGCTGCTTGAAGTACATCGTGGCGTGCATCGGCGGGACGTTCAACCGTTCGATATCGGCGACGACCTCCAGCGTGACGGTGTAGTCGCGCACGGAGGCCAGGCGCGCATCGATATTGCGGAGCATCGTCTCGCCCGCGGGATCTCCACCGTGGGCGGCGGCGACGGCCGCAGCCACGGAGAGCGCCATCACGCGGGGCATGACGCGATTGCGCAGTGTGCCGGGTTTCATGCGGCCGCCGTCGAGCTCCCCCGGGGAGCGACGAAGAGGTTGTAGAGGTACATCAGGAGCGTCGCGGCAACGCCCGTGGCAATGAGAGCGAACCAGACGTACTCGGGATTTCCCGAGGCCTTGGACGTCTGATACAGCCACCCTCCCACCGGATCCCCGATGAACCTCGACAGAGCGATCGGAAGGAACGCGTACCCCTGGAAGAGGCCCTGCTGTCCCGGGGGCGCGATCGTCGAGATGTACTCGTAGTACCGTGGCGCCTGGATCATCTCTCCGATGGAAAACGCCACGATGCCGGCCACGAACATCGGGATGCTCGGATGAATCCCGATGATCACCCAGATAAGCGACGAGACGGCGAACCCCAGGAGGATGGCGTTCCCCGTCGACAGGTTCTTTGTCAGGCGGTTGACCGGCAGCTGGAAGAGTATGATCGCCCCCGCACCGCCCCACGACTGGACAAGCTGGTAGGGGGCGTTTTTGTCTATATAGTCGGTGATATAGTACGGAACGACGATGAATTCCTGCCAGAACGGAATCCAGTACAGCGCGTAGATGAGAAGGAATATCATGAACCGGAAATTACCGAGGACGACAAAGAGATTGGCGATCTTCTTCCCCAGCGACTCCGCCACCTGCGGTCCCGGGCTCTCGACATCCCTGTAGAGCGAGAGGTTCACGAGCAGCATGGCGAGGCAACTGAGCGAGGAGACGAGATACACGTACTCGTTCCCGAAGCTGACGCACACGAACGAGGCGATCGTCGGCCCGATGATCGCCCCCGCGTTCACGAGCCAGTAGTAGACGGCAAACCCGAGCGACTTCGTCTTCTCGTTGGTTGTGACGGCAACCGTACCGAGCACGGACGGCTTGATGAACGAACCGCCGAAGGCGGTCAGGACCAGAAAGACGACGAGCAGCCAGTACGGGGCGGAGCCCCCGTAGATCCCGGAAAAGGCACTCATCCCCATGCTGCCGATCGCGAAGTACCCGATGGCAAGCGTGGAGAACGCGATCGTAAACGCACGCCTGAACCCCCATTTGTCGGCCAGCGTACCGGCCAGTATCGGGAGAAGGTAGATCATTCCGCCGAAAATCCCGGAGAGCGTTCCCGCCTGCGACTCCGAGAAACCGAGATTGTTCCGCAGATAGATCACAAAGACGATCTGCTGTCCGTAGTACGCGAGCCGTTCGAAGAGCTCCATGCCGTTGGCAACCCAGAACGAGCGATGGTACGACTCGAACATTTCCTTCAGGCGTTGAGATAGAGTCACGGTGGTTCCGATTCGTAAGTGGCTGGACGCCGAACGCGCCGGGTTAGATGAGCACGAGCTCCTGCTGAACCTCGCCGGTCACTTCCGGGACGCCGTCGTGGCGGATGAACAGGTTGATCTCGGTCCGGACCGCCATCTCCCCTTCGAGGTAGATGCCCGGCTCAATGGAGAAGCAGCAGCCGGGCAGAAGAGCCCGCTCGTCCTTGGTCTCCAGGTTGTCGATGTTGACGCCGTTGCCGTGGGTCTCCTCGGTGATCGAGTGCCCCGTGCGGTGGAGGAAGTACTTGCCGAACCCCGCCTTCTTCACGACGTTACGGCACGCGTCGTCGACCTGCCACCCGTAACAGGTCTCCCCTTTCGCGAATTTCTCCTGGACGAATTTCACGGCGGCGTCGCGCCCCGCCTTCACGGCGTTGAACATTTTCACGTACTTCGCCGGAGGGTTCTCTCCGATGTAGCCCACCCACGTGATGTCGTAGTAGATCCCCCCCGGGACGTCCTTCTTCGCCCACATGTCGATGAGCACCGTGTCCCCCGCCTTGAACTGGCGCGCCCCTTCTTTGAGCGTGTCGAAGTGGGGATCGGCGGGATGGTCGTTCACCCCGACCATCGGGGGATCGTACGTCGTCAGCCCTTCTTCCTTGAAGCGCTTCATCATGAACTGCTGAATGTCGTACTCGGTGGCGCCCGTCGAGTTCCGCACGGCGCTGCGGATCTGGTCGAACGCCTGCGCGCGGATCCTGTCCATGATGCGGCCGGCCTCGATGTGCGTCCGGTACCCCTCCTCCGGGATCACGGAGACGAACATCTGTACCAGGTCGGCCGAGGAGACGATTTTGTACCCGAGGCTCTTCAGCAGCTCGATCGTGCCGCCGTCCACCATGGAGACGTACGGGACGTTGTTCTTCGGGGAGTACTGCATCGCGATCTTCTTCCCGGGTCCCATCATCCTCTTCAGTGCGCTGTGGAGCTCTTGCCATGAGAGGTAGACCATCCGCTTCCCGGGGAGCGAATCGAGCCGGAGCTTCTCCACCGCCGAGACGAGCTTCTTCGGCTCCCCCTTCGCGGGGATGAAGTAGTACCACCGCCGGCTCGTCATCTTCTCAAAATTGAGCCCGACGACGCGGTAGGCGAGGTAGTCGCGGTTGCGGAAATCGCACAGCAGCCAGCCGTCGAGATGTTTTTCCCTGAGCGCTTTCTGGATGTTCTGGAGGTCCATGGCAATTCCCCTGGTGAGATGGAGGAGGATCAGCTGAGCACGTCTTTCGTGACGAAAATATACCAAGTGGCGGCGTAAAAACAAATGCTGTAGAGCCCCAGGTAGACCGTGTGTGCGGCGATCTCGCTCCACGGGACGGGCTGTTCCATTGCTTTCTGCCAGACGTTGAAATACGTCGTGAACAGGTAGGGCTTGATCTCCGTGAAGAACGTTATCGGCGCCGAACTGACGACGAGAAAAACGATGATCACGGCCATCGTGCCTATGATGGGCCCGATCGCGTTTTCCACGAGCGAGGAGAAAAGGAACGCAAGCGACGCCACGCACCACATGCTCCAGATCCCGAGACCGAAGGTGAGCGCCAGGCGCCACGGCACTTCCGCACGCGCAATCACGGTGATCGTACTCCCCCCGGGCACAAGGAGATCCCCCGTGCCGAAGAGGGCGAGCCCGAGGCCGAGCCCGAGAAGGGCGAGAAACGCCACGAGCGAGAGGGTGTAGAGGAGCGTCGTAGTGTACTTGGCGGCGAGTATCCGCGTCCGCGATGGGGGATGAATGAGCATGAGACGGAACGTCCCCCCGGTCGCCTCCCCCGCAAGCTGGTCTCCGGCGACAAGGCTGATGAGGAAGGGAATGTGGATCCAGAGGCTGTTCATGATGAAATACGTGATGAAGTACGCGTTGAACAGGTTGCCGACGATCAGGAAATCCTCTCCGAGGCCGCGCGTCATGTTCCGTATGATGGAGCCCCCTTCGGCTTTGAGGCCGAACTCCACGAGGGGGACGACGATCCCCACGGCGATGAACCCGATGTACGTCCGCCACTTTGAATAGGTCTTCAGGATTTCATTCGCGACGATGGAGCGGCTCATTGTCTCCCCCCTTCACCGGTGAGCGACAGGAAGTACTCCTCGAGGGAGCGCCTGGGGACGAGCGAGCGGACCTCTATGCCGGCGCGGACAAGCTCGGCATTCATGCGGCCGGCGTCGCCGGCGGGGACCCTGACGCGTATGATCTCGTCGGCCGGGGCGGCCTCCGCGACGAACGGCAGCGACCGTATCACCGCGAGCGCGCGGTCCGCGGGGAAGGCGGCGACGTCCACCGTCCCCGTCCCGGCGCCCAGCAGGTCGCGCACGCTCCCCTGGACGACGAGCGCGCCGTTGTTGATGATCGCCATGCTGGAAGCGAGCTGCTCGATCTCGGAGAGGAGATGGGAGGAGAGAAAGACGGTCACGTTGCGCTCGGCGGCAAGCCGTGCGATCAGGTCGCGCACCTCCTTGATGCCGTAGGGGTCGAGCCCGCCCGTGGGCTCATCGAGCACAACGAGCTCGGGCGACCCCAGGAGCGCGGCGGCGAGCCCGAGCCTCTGCTTCATCCCGTGCGAGTACGATTTCACCCTGTCGCCGGCGCGGGAGGCGAGGCCGACCGTCTCGAGCACGCCGCCGATCGCGGAGGGGGAGATCCCGCCGATGAGGGCCGCGACGATCTCCAGGTTGCGCCGGGCGGAGAGGTAAAGATAGAAATCGGCCCGTTCGACAAGACCCCCGACGCGGGAGAGGACCGAAGCCCGTCTATCACGCAGCGGGAGACCGAAGAGCTCGACGGATCCGGTGCTCGGCCTGATAAGCGAGAGAATCATGCGTATTGTGGTGCTTTTTCCGGCGCCGTTCGGCCCGAGGAAGCCGAACACCTCGCCGCGGCGCACGGCGAGATTGAGCCCCTGCACGGCCCACCGGGTGCCGTATTTCTTCCCCAGATTGACAGTCTGCAGGACGATATCGTCGGACATCGAGGAGCCCTCCGACCGTGGTTGTTCAATCTTGACTATGGAAGGCTTTTTCCCTACTATAGAACCCGAACATGCCGAAGCCGACACTAAAGAAGAAAGCTCCCGCAGGGCCAAGGCGTAAACGCCCCGCATCCTCCCCCCGGCAATCCCGACAATCCGCCGGACCGGTCTTCGATTCTCTCCAGCGCAATATCCTGTTCAGCGGCGTCAACCCGAAAATCATCCGCTCCGTCGTCACGGGCGCTCAGGAACGCCGGTATGCGGCAGGCGAAATCATCTTCGATGAATCGTCCCGCGGACGCGAAGTGTACTGCCTGACGCGCGGCAGGGTCCGGATAAACAAGTATACGAAATTCGGTGTGGAGTCGCTACTGGCGGTTCTGCACGAAGGGGATTTCTTCGGCGAACTCTCCGTCGTGGACGGGATGCCGCGCTCGGCGCGGGCTGAAGCCATGGACGACTGCGCCGTGGTGCTCGTGGGCCAGGACCAGATCCGCCGGCTGACGCAGAAGAGCACGGAGTTCACGTTCAACCTCCTGACAAATATGGCCGTCAGGCTGCGCACGATGGACCAGACGTTCATGCTGGAACTCGACCGGAGCGCCATCGCATCGAAGGAGCAGGTTGACCGCCTCAACATGCTCATCGAGGCGAGCAAGATCGTAAATTCCGCGATCGAAATCGACAAGCTGCTCGGCCTTATCCTCGAGGCGGCTTCACGCAGCATCAACGCGGACCGCGGCACGCTCTATCTCCTCGATTCGCTGACAGGGGAGCTCTGGTCAAAGGTGGCCCAGGGAAACAACATCGTCGAGATCCGCCTTCCGGTCGGCAAGGGGCTCGCCGGGTACGTCGCCAAGACGGGAGAGGTCGTCAACATCACCGACGCCTACAAGGACCCCCGGTTCAACCCGGAGATCGACAAGAAGAGCGGCTACAAGACGCACAACGTCCTGTGCATGCCGATGAAGGACAAGGACGGGAAGATCTTCGGCGTCTTCCAGTTCCTGAACAAGAGGGAGGGGCCGTTCGGCCCGGAAGACGAATCGTTTATCGACGCCCTCTCCGTGCATGCCTCGATCGCCCTCGAGAACGCCCGGCTGGCGCGCGAGATGGTCCAGAGCGAGCGGCTCTCCGCGGTGGGAAAGATGGCGAGCACGATCATCCACGACATCAAGAACCCGATGGGGACCCTGCGGATGTACGCGCAGGTGATCAAGAAAAAGACCGGGGACGCCGAGAGCGCCCAGCTCGCCGAGGAGATGATCAGGCAGGTCGACAGGTTCGTCAACATGACGCAGGAGATCCTTGATTTCTCGCGCGGCGTGAGCGATATCAACCTTGAGACGGTCCCGCTGGAAGACGTGATGGAGGGAGCGCTCGGGTTCATCGAGAAGGACCTCGTCAAGCGGAACGTGAACGTCGTGCGGGATTTCAAATTCACCGGAGAATGCACGCTGGACGTCGAGAAGATGGTCCGGGTGTTTTACAACCTCGCCGGGAACGCCGCCGACGCGATGAAGGACGGCGGGACGCTGACGATACTCACGGAGAAGAGGGACGGCATGCTCTCGATCGCATTCACGGACACCGGATGCGGCATCCCCGACGAGATCCGTTCAAAGATCCTGGAGCCGTTCTTCACCTACGGCAAGCGTCACGGCACCGGCCTCGGGCTGGCGATCGTCAAGAAGATCGTCGACGATCATCACGGCAAGCTCGAGATCGAGAGCGTGGTGAACCAGGGGACGACATTCCGCATCCTGATCCCGCTATCCTGACATTCCCCCGGGGGTGAGCACGCACACCGCGCGCGAGCCCCGCAGACCATTCCCGCCCGTCCCTGCACGTTGCGCGCCCTGTTTGAGAAATCCCTTGAACCGCGCCTTACCTTGAAGTTCCATCAGGAAAAGCGTATTTTGATGTTTACAGTCTTCAGGCCGCGCCAGGTACGGGCAGGACGGGTAGATGGCGGAATTGGCAGACGCGTTGGACTTAGGATCCAATGGAGCAATCCGTGGGGGTTCAAGTCCCCCTCTACCCACGTTTCCGCTCCAGGCGGAACGGAGCGTCACCCCGTCGTGTTAGGACGCCTGTGGCAGCGGCCATACATTTCATCTCGGAAGGGTCCAGAAGGTGCAGGTTTCGATAACCAATGTCTCAGAGGTCCAGCAGGAAGCGGACATCCAGCTCACGCAGGACGAAATTCAGCCGATGTTCGAGCAGGCGTACGTCAAGTACCGCCCGAAGGTCGAAATAAAGGGATTCCGCAAGGGGAAGGTACCGATGCCGATGATCAAGCAGCTCTACGGGGAGGCCATCGAGCAGGACGCCCTTGACGACATCGCGAGCGACTTCTACCGCAGGGCGATGGAGGAGAAGGATATCCATCCCGTCGGCCAGCCGACGATGGTGGACATGGACTTCAAGCGGGGAGACCACTTCCACTTCAAGATCAAGTACGAGGTGAAGCCCGGCATCACGCTCGGCTCCTACAGGGGGATCAAGGTCGAAAAGCCGATCCACATCGTGACCGACGCCGAGGTCGACACCGAGATCGGCAAGATCCGCCGCGCCAACAGCACGACGGCGGATGTCGAGACCGTGACCGACACCGGCCACATCGTCACGGCGGACGTCCAGGAGCTCGACGAGACGGGGGCCCCCCTGATCGGGAAGAAAACGCCGGGCGCCCGTTTCGACCTGACCGACGAGACGCTCGCCACCGAGATCTGCGACGCGCTCGCCGCCGCGGCAACCGGGCAGACGTACCGTACGAAATTCGAGTCGCAGCACGGCGACCACTCCCACACTATGCACATCGCCCTGACCGTCACGAAGGTGGAGAAAGTGATTCTCCCGGCGTTCGACGACGCGCTCGTCGCCAAGATCACCGGAGGGAAGACCACCACGGTGGGAGAGTTCCGCAAGAACCTCAGGAGCGACATCGAGAGGTACTGGGAGGAAGAATCCACCGCCAGGCTGAACGACAACATCGCCAAATCGCTCGTCGCGTCGCACCCCTTCCCCATTCCCGATTCCATCGTGAACGGCCTCCTCGATTCGTACGTCGACGACGTCCGCAACCGGTCGCGCGACAGGAAGCTGCCGAAAGGGTTCGACGAGCAGAAGTTCCGCGAGGAGAACCGCGCCTCCGCCACCTGGCAGGCGCAGTGGCTCCTGCTGAGCGGACGGATCGCCGAGGAAGAGAAGATCACTGTCACGGAAGACGAGATCGCTTCGATGGCCGAGCGCGAGGCGGGGAAGATCGGCATCGAGAAGGAGCGCCTCCTGGAGTATTACAGGAAATCCAGCAGCGCCTCGAACCGCATCCTCTCGGACAAGCTGATGGCGTTCCTCCGCTCGAACGCGAAGATCACGGAGAAGGTCATCGACGATGCACCGCGGCAACCATAACAGACAAAGGGATCACATGCACGATGTCAAGATCTTCAACCAGCTCGTCCCGATGGTCGTGGAGCAGACAGGACGCGGCGAGCGGGCGTACGACATATTTTCCCGCCTCCTGAAGGAGCGGATCGTCTTCATCGGCACACCGGTCGACGACACCGTCGCCAGCCTGACGATCGCGCAGCTGCTTTTTCTCGAATCGGAGGACCCCGACAAGGACATCAACCTGTACATCAACAGCCCCGGGGGGAGCGTCTCCTCCGGCCTGGCGATCTACGACACGATGCAGTATATCCGGCCCGACGTCGCGACCATCTGCATCGGGCTTGCGGCCAGCATGGGCGCCGTGCTGCTGGCCGGCGGCGCGAAGGGGAAGCGCTCCGGGCTGCCGAACTCGCGCATCATGATCCACCAGCCCTGGGGCGGGGTGCAGGGAACGGCCTCCGACATCAGCATCCAGGCCGAAGAGATCCTCCGCACGAAGAAACGGCTCAACGAAATCCTTGCCCACCACTCGGGGCAGAACCTCTCCGTCATCGAGCGGGACACCGATCGGGACAACTACATGTCCTCGGAGGAAGCGAAGGCCTACGGCCTGATCGACACCGTCTACGTCAAGAAAGAACGAGAGAAAAAGTAACTTCCGGATAACACGCCATGGCCCAGAAGCCCAAAACCGGCGATCAGATTCACTGCTCCTTCTGCGGTCGTTCACCCGAGGAGGTCCAGAGCATCATCGCCGGGCCCGAAGTGTACATCTGCGACATCTGCGTCTCCAGCTCCGTGGATATCATCCGGAACAGCATGTCGTCGGTGAGCGCACGGAAGGGTCCGCGGGGGACGCTCACCCCCACACGCATCAAGGAGGCGCTGGACGACTACGTAATCGGCCAGGAGCACGCCAAGAAGAGCCTCGCCGTGGCGGTGTACAACCACTACAAGCGGATCGATGCGCGGGACCCGGTGTACGACGGGGACGACGTCGAGATCGAGAAGACGAACATCCTGCTGATCGGGCCGACCGGAACGGGCAAGACGCTCCTGGCCCAGACGCTCGCGCGGATCCTGGACGTGCCGTTCGCGATCGCGGATGCCACGACGCTGACCGAGGCCGGCTACGTGGGGGACGACGTCGAGACGATCCTCGTGCATCTCCTGCAGAACGCGGAATACAACGTCGACAAGGCCGAGCGCGGGATCGTCTATATCGACGAGATCGACAAGATCGCCCGTAAAAGCGAGAGCGCATCGATCACGCGGGACGTCTCGGGTGAGGGCGTGCAGCAGGCGCTGTTGAAGATCCTCGAGGGGACCATCGCCGGCGTCCCCCCCAAGGGGGGACGCAAGCACCCCGAGCAGAGCCTGATCAACATCAACACGCGGAACATCCTCTTCATCTGCGGCGGCGCGTTTGAAGGGCTCGAGAAGATCATCGGCCGCCGCGTCAACCAGAACCCGGTAGGGTTCGGCGCGGAGATCAAGGGGAAGAAAGACGGGGTGACCGACCAGCTCCTTCCGCTCGTGCAGCCGGAGGACCTCGTCAAGTTCGGCATGATCCCGGAATTCGTGGGACGCGTGCCGCTCGTCTCGGCCCTCCATTCGCTGGGAGAGGACGCGCTGCTGAGCATCCTGACCGGCCCGAAGAACGCGATCGTGAAGCAGTACAAGAAGCTCTTCCGGATGGAGGGGGTCGACCTCGTGTTCGAGGATAACGCGTTGAAGGCGGTCGTCCAGAAGGCGGTCGACCGGGGCACCGGCGCACGCGCGCTCCGCTCGATCATCGAGGAGGTGTTCCTCGAGATCATGTACGCGCTCCCCGAGAAACGGAACGTCGCGTCGTGCACGATCACGAAGGACGTGATCACAAAGAAGAAAGAGCCCCTCTACAGCTACGAGGAGCGGAAGCAGTCGGCCTGACCTAGCCGCCGACACTGATCGCGGGCTCCTCCTCCACGAGGCGGAGCTCCACGATCGAACCCTGGACCGGCGTTTTGAAATCGACGGTCTCCCCCGCCTTCACCTCCGGAATCTCCGCCGAGAGCACGAGCCGTGACCTTCCGTCGGTCACGCGAAACGCGACCGTGACGTTCCTTACCGCTTCCTGCCCGCTGTTCCGCACTTTCCCCTCCACCCAGAATATTGCCGACGACGACGGCACGTCGCCGATCGCGCCGGCGGTGCTTGCGTTCACGTCCCGGCGGAGTGTCCTCGTGACCACGGAGAGATCGGATGCGGGGCCGGCGCAGGAGAGAACCATGAGTGCAAGAAGAGCTGTACGGAGAGCCCGCATGGTGACCTCGATTGGTGAGTGTCGAAGTTTGCATCGCTGCGCAATGACTACTCGATGCCGCGCACGCCGCCCTGCTTCGTGATCTTGACGTCCTGGAGCTGGGGCGCCTTGAGGCGGATCTCGACGTGGAAGTTCCTGTAGGGCCCGGTGGGCACCCAGTTGAAATTCAGCTCCCAGCAGTGGAGGTCGCGGTACACGGTGATCTGC
>DATJPH010000465.1:0-3007 GCA_035506475.1 Bacteroidota bacterium
GAGGTGGTGGGACGCATCGGCGCCATCGTCAACGATAATCACAACAAGGAACACGGCGAGAACATCGGGTTCTTCGGCTTTTTCGAATGCATCGACGATCAGAGCGTCGCCACGATGCTGTTCGATGCCGCCGCACAATGGCTGAAGGCAAAAGGGGTGACGGCGATGCGCGGCCCCGCGAGCCCGTCGGTCAACGACGAATACGGCCTGCTGATCGAGGGGTTCGACAGGATGCCGGCGGTCCTGATGACGTATAATCCTCCGTACTACCAGGCGCTCATCGAGAAGTACGGATTCACCAAGGCGCAGGACCTGTTCGCGTACTACATACACAAGGACAAGGTCTTCAACGCGAAATTCAAGAGGATCGCCGACACCGTCCTTCGGCGCGAAACCCTGAAGATCCGCCAGCTCGATATGAAGCGGTTCGATGAAGAAGTGACGTTGATCCGGGAGCTCTACGCCCGCGGCTGGTCGAAGAACTGGGGAGAGGTCCCGATGACGGAAGAGGAGTTCAACTACGTGGCGAAGGACCTCAAGGCGATCGTCGATCCACGGATCGTGATCATCGCGGAATCGAAGGGGAAGCCGGTCGGGTTCGGCATGACGCTCCCGGATCTGAACCAGGTGCTGATCCACAACAAGCACGGATGGCTCATCCCGGGGATCATCCGGATACTCCTGTTCAAGAGGAAAATCGACCGTGTGCGCATCGTGATCCTGGGTGTCATCCCGGAGTATGCCAACACGGGGATCGGCGGGGCGCTCTTCTATGAAACCGGCCGGCGGTGCGTCGAGTCCGGGTACCCCCACGGGGAAGCAAGCTGGGTGAATGAGAACAACGTCATGATGAACCGCGGAGCGGAGCTGATGCAGGGGACGATCGACAAGAAATACAGGATATACCAGAAGCCCCTCTGAATACCGAGTCAACCTGACAGAAGGTGAAGGCATGCCCGTAAAAAAGACGGAGAAGATCTGGATGAACGGCAGTCTCGTCAACTGGGACGACGCCAATATCCACGTCCTCTCCCACGTGATTCATTACGGCTCGAGCTGGTTCGAGGGGATCCGGTGCTACGAAACTGCGAAGGGTCCCGCGATCTTCCGCCTTGACAGCCATCTCCGGCGGCTGTTCGATTCCGTCCGCATCTACAGGACGGAGATCCCCTTTTCCGTGAAGGAGATCGAGGATGCCGTCCTTGAGACCATCCGGGTGAACAAAATGCGGGCCTGCTACATCCGCCCCATCGTCTACCGCGGGTACGGTGACGTCGGGGTGAATCCTCTGACCTGCCCCGTCGATGTCAGCATCGCCGTCTGGGAGTGGGGGGCGTACCTCGGTCCCGAGGCGCTCACCGAGGGGATCGACGTATGCGTGTCGACTTGGAACCGGCCCGCGCCGAACACTCTGCCGGCGATGGCGAAGGCCGGCGGCAATTATGCCCTTTCCCAGCTTATGAAGGTCGAGGCGCTCCAGGGCGGGTTCAAGGAAGCGATCGCGCTTGACGTGGACGGACACGTGAGCGAAGGGAGCGGGGAGAACGTCTTCGCCGTCAAGGACGGCACCATCTACACGCCGACGCTCTCGTCGTCGCTCCTTGCCGGGGTGACCCGATCTTCCGTGATGCACCTCGCCGCCGAAGAGGGGTACCGCGTGGAGGAGTCGGTTCTCCCGCGCGAGATGCTCTACGTTGCCGACGAGCTTTTTTTCACCGGAACGGCCGTCGAGGTGACGCCGATACGGTCGGTGGACAGGGTCAAGGTCGCGGACGGCAAGCCGGGCCCCGTCACGAAGAAGATGCAGAAGGCCTTCTTCGACATCGTGAAAAACGGGAACGACTCACACCACTGGCTGAAATTCGTGTACAACGACTGACGGCGCGTCCGGGGGACGCTGCCAGATCACCACATCGGGAGGTGCGTCATGAAGAAGAAGAATCCGCCAAAGCGCACGCGGGCCCCTCGGCCCGTCCCTCCCCGCCGGAAGGAGAAACCCGCCCCGGCGGCCCGGGAGAAGTTCAGCATAGGATCGATCCTCGTCCCCATTGATTTCTCCGTTCACTCCAAGAACGCCCTCAAGTACGCCGTTCCCCTCGCGGAGAAATTCCGCGCATCGCTCCACCTCGTATACGTCGTCGAGCCCACGATCTACCCTGCGGACCTTGGGTTCGGACAGGTCGTGCTTCCCGGCGTGGAGGAAGAGCTGCGTGAGAAGGGGGGGGAGGAGCTGCAGGCACTGATGGCGAAGGAGATCGGCGGCCGCGTGAAGTCGTCGTGCACGGTCCGCACGGGGAACCCTCACCAGGAGATACTCCGCGAAGCGGAAGAGCTCGGCGTGGCGATGATCGTTGTGGCAACGCACGGGCACAGCGGGGTCGAGCACATGCTTTTCGGAAGCACGGCGGACAGGATCGTGCGGAACGCCCGTTGTCCCGTCCTCACCGTCCGCCCGGAGCCTGCCACAAAATGAACTGGATGGCTTCGCAATGACACCCGGTCATCGCGAGCGGAGCGAGGCCATCCCGCGGCGGTCTACTTATTCCTCGACACCACAAACTCCGCGAACGCGGTGAGCGACGCCTTGCTCGGTGAGGCGGGGAAGGACTCCAGCCGGGCCTTTGCAAGCCCGGCGTAGTGGTGTGCACGTTCCCCCGCGTACTCCAGCCCCCCGTATGCCTTCACGAAATCGATGACCTTCTGGGCTTTCATCGTTTTCCCCCCGCTGCGGATCATCCCCAGGATGTCTTTCCCTTCGCTGCGCGGAGCGGTCCGGAGCGCGTGGATCAGGGGGAGCGTCAGTTTCTTCTCGTGCAGATCGAGGCCGGTGGGCTTGCCGGTAATGCTCCGGCGGCCCACGTAGTCAAGAACATCGTCGCGTATCTGGAACGCCAGCCCCACGTTCTCCCCGAATTCCCTCAGGCAGCGGTGCCGCTCCGGGTCCGTCGTGCTGCTCGCCGCGCCGATCTCGCAGCAGGTGGCAAGCAGGGAGGCCGTCTTGTCGCCG
>DATJPH010000466.1:0-19178 GCA_035506475.1 Bacteroidota bacterium
GCGCTATGCTGACCGGTAGGCGCATACTCCTCGGGGTCACGGGGGGAATCGCCGCATACAAATCGGCGTTTCTGGTGCGGGAATTCGTCCGTGCCGGTGCGGAAGTACAGGTCGTGATGACCCGTTCGGCGGCGCAGTTCATCACTCCCCTGACGATGGCCTCGCTGTCGAAACGGGAAGTTGTTATCGACATGTTTCCCCCGGCGCCGGACCAGCCGGCCGTCCAGACGACCCGCCATATCGATTTCGCGCTCTGGGCCGACGTCATGCTGATCGCGCCGGCGACCGCCAACACGATTGCCAAGATTACCCACGGCGCGGCGGACAATTTTCTGACAACGCTCGTGCTGGCCCTCCGCTGTCCCCTCATCATCGCTCCCGCGATGGATGTCGATATGTATCTGCACGAGATAACCCAGAGGAACATCGCGGTGCTCCGGGAGACGGGATGCATCGTTCTCGATCCCGATGCCGGCGAGCTTGCCAGCGGACTTTCAGGTCCGGGCCGCATGCCCGAAGTGGACCGGCTCTTCGGCGAAGTGGTGAAGACGCTGGACAAAACACGCCGCGATCTCGCAGGAAGGACGATCCTTGTTACCGCGGGCCCGACGCACGAACCGATCGATCCGGTACGATTCATAGGCAATCGTTCAAGCGGAAGGATGGGATTTGCGTTCGCGAACGCGGCGGCACAGCGGGGTGCGAACGTCACGCTGATCAGCGGCCCGGTAACCCTCAGAACTCCCCGGAATGTGAAACGTGTCGATGTTGCCACGGCAAAGGAAATGGCTGCGGCGGTCATGCAGGAATTCTCCTCCTGCGACCTTCTGGTGATGACGGCGGCCGTGGCTGACTTTGCGCCCGCGCATCCGGCGGAGCAGAAGATTAAGCGTGATCAGCGGCCGGGAGGGGGGTTCGTGCTTGAGCTTGCGGAGAACCCCGACATCCTGAAGGCTGCGGGGGCGCAAAAGACCCGCCAGACAATCATCGGATTCGCCCTTGAAACCGAAAACGGGCTCGAAAACGCCCGGGGGAAGCTGCGGGCGAAACAACTTGACATGATCGTGCTGAACAATCCCCTGACCGAGGGATCGGGGTTTGGGAGCCCCACGAATGCGGTCACGGTGATCACTGCCTCGGGAGAGGTGGAACAGCTTCCCCTCATGCCGAAAATCGACGTTGCCAATGTGCTCCTTTCGCGGGTTCTCCCGCTGCTCCGATGACCGCAGAGCAGCCCGGCAGGGCGGAACTCCTGCGGGACATCCGGAGAATTCTTGTCCGCGAGCGGGAGCTTTTTGGCGATGCCCTGCTGATTGAACCGGTCCAGCGGAGAGAACCGATGAACAAGGGTGTGAAATCAGTCCAGCGGTCACCGGCGGACGAACCGGCCCTTTTTGAATTTCCGGCACAGCCGCCTCCGCCGCTGACAGACGAAGCGTGGGGGCAGAGCGAGACGCTTACCGCGCTTCACGACAGTATTTGCACGTGTGTAAAATGCCCGCTGGGGCACACGCGGACGAAGTTCGTGTTCGGGACGGGCAATCCCGCGGCAACGCTGATGGTGATCGGCGAAGCCCCGGGAGCCGACGAGGACGCGCAGGGCGAACCGTTCGTGGGGAGGGCAGGCCAGCTCCTCAATAAGATTCTCGAGGCCATCGGGTTCAAACGGGAGGACGTCTATATCTGCAACATCCTGAAATGCCGTCCCCCCGGCAACCGGAAACCTCTCGGTGAGGAGGTCGATCTCTGCATCCCGTATCTGCGGAAACAGATTGCGCTTGTCAGGCCCCGGGTAATCCTGGCCCTCGGCCTGACGGCAGCGGAAAACCTGCTGTCGACCACCGAGAGCCTCGGACGTCTGCGGGGGAGGGTACTGCAGTATGAAGGCACACCGCTGATGGTGACGTACCACCCGGCGGCCCTGCTGCGAAATCCGAACTGGAAGCGTCCTACGTGGGAGGATGTCCAGGCCCTGCGGAAACTTCATGATGAGCTCGTTGCAAAGGGACGATAGGGAACTACAGCATATGGCAGACGGGATGATTCGGCGGACGGACCCGGCGGCGGAGCGGCAGATGGCCGAAGGACGCGTACCTCCCCAGGCGGTGGAGATCGAAGAGCAGGTGCTTGGCGCGATGCTCCTGGAAAAGGAGGCGGTCTCGAAGGTCATCGAAGTTCTCGACGAAGAGGCCTTTCACGCCGAACGTAACCGGAAGATCTTCAAAGCAATCGTCATGCTCTTTGACAGGAGCGAACCGGCCGACGTTATCACGGTTGCGGAAGAGCTGCGCCGGCAGGGCCAGCTGGAAAATGCCGGCGGTGAAGCCTACCTTGTCGAGCTCACGATGAAGGTCACCTCCGCCGCCAACGTGGAGTATCATGCGCGTATCGTTCTCGAAAAGGCGCTGATGCGCCGGCTTATCGCCGAAACGAGCGGGATTGCAGGCCGGGCCTTCAGCCAGACCGAAGACGCTTTCGACCTTCTCGACCAGGCGGAGCAGGCGATTTTTAAAATCTCCGAGTGGAGACTGAAGCGGAATTTCGTTTCGATGGACCGGGCGGTCCATGACACGCTTGAGATGCTTGAAAGCATCCACGGAAAACATGAGGGGGTGACAGGGGTTCCGACAGGATTCCGTGATCTCGACAATCTGACCGGCGGGTGGCAGAAATCCGACCTGATCATCATCGCCGGACGCCCGAGCGCTGGGAAGACCGCATTCGCACTCTCGCTCGCCGCGAACGCCACCACGCACAGGAGCAAACCAACCACCATCGGCATTTTTTCACTCGAAATGTCGACGCGCCAGCTTGTCATGCGGCTTCTCTGCGCGGAGGCCCGGGTGGATGCGCATGCGGTGCGCACGGGGCGGCTTCCCGAGGACGACTGGAAGCGACTCAGCCTGGGCGCAGGCCGCCTGGCGAAGGCGAGCATCTTTATTGATGACACCGCGGGCCTCGGCATTCTCGAACTCCGTGCGAAGGCCAGGCGTCTGAAGGCGGAACACAACGTGGGCCTTATCGTCATCGACTATCTGCAGCTCATGCAGGGGCCGAAGAACGCGGAAAACCGGGAGAAAGAAATTTCGGGAATCTCACGATCGCTGAAGGGCCTTGCGAAGGAGCTTGACATACCGGTGATCGCGCTCTCGCAGCTCAGCCGCGCGGTGGAAGGGAGAACCGATAAACGGCCCATCCTGTCCGACCTCCGGGAGTCGGGCGCCATCGAACAGGACGCGGACGTCGTCGCGTTCGTCCATCGTCCCGAGATGTATACGGATCCAAAATCCGAAAAGATGGACGAGCTCCAGGGAAAAGCGGAAATCATCATCGGCAAACAGCGCAACGGGCCCGTGGATGACGTCACGCTCGCGTTTGTGCGGCGCTATGCCAGGTTCGAGAACCTGGCGCTGCCGAGCTTTGAAGACGTTCCTGTCAGTCCGGAAGAGCAACCATTCTGATGTGAATATGACTCACCCGAGCGCTTCACGGCGCGCATTTCTCCGGCGGGCCGCCTCATTAGCGGCGATCGCGCTCCCGATCTTCCGGGAGAGCGATCGCATGCTCACCCGGACGCAGGGACCCCTGCATGCAGCCGACGAGAAGATCATTCTGGACAGGCTGGAACGCTCCGGGAAGGAAAGCCTGTTCCGGCTGCCGGTGGGAGACCTTGTCGCGGAGATGGGGCGCAGCTTCCTGGGAACGCCGTACACGGCCAATACGCTCGAAGAACCGGGGGACGAACACCTCGTTGTCAACCTGCGTACATTCGATTGCGTCACGTTCTGCGAAACGAGCCTCGCCCTGGCTCGTGCGGCGAAGCTCCATGCAAGCACGGCGGACGCATACTGCGCCCAGCTCCGGTTCATCCGTTACCGATCCGGGACGATCAACGGATACCCGAGCAGGCTCCATTATTTCAGTGATTGGATTGCCGACAATGAAGAGAAGAAGGTCGTCACGAGCTTAGCACGTGCGCTCGGGGGACGGGAGGACCGCCGGCAGGTGAATTTCATGTCGTCGCACCGCGACGCGTATCCCCGCCTGGCCGCGGAGGTTGAGACGGCGGAGATTGCGGCGATCGAGAAACGTGTTTCAGGGCGTCCGCGTTACTTCATACCGACATCACAGGTGGAAGGAATCCTGGAGAAGCTGGAGAACGGCGACATCATCGCGATCACGACCTCGGTGGAAGGACTCGACGTTACGCACACGGGGATGGCGGTGAACGAGGGGGGCACGATACGACTGCTGCACGCTCCCAACGTGGGAAAGCAGGTGCAGATCACCGCGGGTTCACTCTCTGATTACCTGAAGCTTCACGCAAAAGACACAGGCATCATGATCGCCCGCCCGCTCGATCCGACGGCATGACGTCTGCTGCCATCCTCCGTTTCCCGGAGGTTCGCACCCGCAGCCTGGCCTGATCGAGTCCCACAAGGCAACGGGGTTCTCCGATCCGCTTTATCATCTGAAACCGGTCCCAGCACGCGTCCGAAACCCTGGTCCGCGGATGCCAGACGTGGTACTGGATGGCGAGATTGCGGAGCGACTTGCCGGTGACGCCGGTAAGCGACAGCCTGTACTGTACATCCGAATCCTCGCCGCATCCCGGTCCGTCGTACAGCTCGTCAAATCCGTTGATCGCGACCAGATCTTCCCTGGCTACCGAGAAATTGCTGCCGAGCATTCCGCTCACCGAGCGAAGAAGCAGTGTCCGGACGAAACGGCTCGGCATCCTGATTCCGTCTTCCACGCGAAGCGACCGGCCGGCCAGGCCGTCCAGAATCTCCCGCCAGCGCAGCCGTTCAAATTCTCCGGTCTCAATCCTCCCGAGCGTAAGCGCGCTTGACCATCGTTCGCTCGTCTCTACCCGGCGGCCCAGCAGGACGCGGTGACGCTCGCGTTCGTTCCAGTGATCCTCGAGAAATCTTCTTGAAGGGATGCAATCGCCGTCAATGAACACGAGATGTTCGCCGCGGGAGGCCCGCACGGCGCTGTTGAGAATGGTGTTCTTCCGCCATCCCCTGTCCTCATGCCAGAGGTGAACGATGGCCTGAGGCGAATTCCCGCGGGCATCGGCAACGGCGTCCCCGACAGCAGGCCCGGAACCATCGTCGGCGACAATGATCTCAAATTGAGGAAACGACTGGCGTGCGCAGGCCGCAAGGACAAGCCGGAGGATATCCGGCTTGTTGTACACGGAGATGATCAGCGAGATGTTCGGCGTCAGTTCCACGTCCCAATATACTGAAATCGGGACGGGAATGAACTGCTCATTTCGGCTGCCTGAACTTGAACGGTATCGTCAACCAGGCCGCAACCGGTCCCTGTCCCATCTGCGCGGGGTTGAACTGGGATTTCATAACCGCGTCGACGACGGGCTGTTCAAAGACGGCATTGGTGCTCTTCAGGATCTGTGAGTCGAGTGGTTTGCCGTTGGCGTCGATGAGAACGCGGACGACGACCTGCCCTTCAATCCCCATCTTCCACACGAAGCTCGGGAATTCGGGCTTTTCAAGCTTCACGATCTGCGGGTCTTTTTCCACCGCGACGAACGCAGGGGTTGAAGTCTTCTGCGGTTCAACGGCGGGCGTCTTGGCCGGGGGCGGAGCGGCGGCCTCGCTCACCGGCGTTGATAGCTTTGCTGGCTCGATCCTGGGCGTTTCCACCGGAGGAGTCTGGGCCGGGGCATCGGTTTTTACGGGACGCTGTTCGGCCTCTGCGGTCTGTTGCACCGGGGGAGGAGCTGCCTTGAGCGGCGGGTCAGGTATGACCGGTTTGTGCTCTTCCTTTTTTGCGACGGTTTCTTCTGGTGCGCGATTGGCTCCCGCGCCGATCGTTGCCTCCACTGTCGGCCCCGGATTCTGAGTCTGGACCTGTTTGGCACTCTGGTCGGCCTGTGCAGCCGGCTGGGGGCTCTTACCTGCGAATATGGCTACGGCAACGCCGGCAAGTAGCGGGGTGAGTATGACGGCACCGAGAATGAGGAAGAACTTCGGTTTCTTCCGCCCATGCTCTTCCGCCTCGTCCCCTGCGCTTTCCGAAAGAGAGACTGCCAGGCTGTCACCGTACGCCACGGTCTGACGCGAGCTGGGGGGCGCCGGTCGGCGTTCTGAGGCCGGCGCGGGCATCCTGCGTGCTGTGAACTTGTCGTCCCATGCCGTGGATCGTTCGGTGTGCACATGAGGCGTCTCTTCCTCAGCCGGGGCCGGGTCAGCCTGGACGGTCTGCGGGCTTTCCTGGATTGCTTCAACCGGGGCCGGAGGTTCTGCCGCAAGCTGACGGGCGTGCTGGATCAGATGCTCCACGCGCGATGCATATTCCTTGGCGATGGTGTTTTCCGGATCCACGATAAATACACGCCGGACCTCCGCGAGTGCCTGCTCATACTCCCCTTTCATGACGAACTTGCTCGCTCGCTGAAAGTAGAGAAGTTTCAGCGCTTCAAGTTCTTTCTGCACATCCCCCGGATCGGCGCTCTGGTCAGGCGAAGGATTCGTGTCGCGGGCGGTCGCCGGTACATCAGGCGCGACTTCGTTCTGGCGGTCACGGGGAAGATCAGTAATTCCCGGCCGATGCGGGCGGTGGCTGTCCCGGATGGCACAATCGATGATGCCGGGCATCGGTTCCATGAGTTCGTGCCGCTGGTCTTCGCCGAGTTCATCCCCCTGTGACAGGGAGAGAAGCGCATCGAGCTGTCGCCGCAGCGCGGCAATATAGATGTTTCCGGGATCGGTCGATCGGGCCATCTCCAGCGCATCGAGTGCTTCCGCATAGTCTCGGGAGTCCGTCTTTTCGTACACCTCGCGGAGGCGATCCTCGATGGAATTTTCTTTTGTCGGTGAACTCATATCAACCCCCTGCCGGCTGTTTTCTGTTGTCGCATGACGAAGCCGAGTAATATCAGATAATTCTCCAGATCCGACTCGATGAGAAGAACGTACATCCCAAAATTATGAATAATCACGAATAGATGTCAATAACTACGACTATTTCTTGAGAAAAGGAACCCTGACCGGCAACATGCCTGTCAGATCGACACTCCATGGTTCAACCTACTGATGAGTTACAAATGATGCGCCAGAACCAAAAGGCGCAAATCCGGACTGTTTTTTGGGGGGTGGATACTCGAAGAGGTAAAAAATGGGTGGTTATGTGTAATAATTTCCCCGAATGTCGGCCTGCTTATTTCCAGATCCCGGGGACGTTTATGCGGCACTTCGGGCAGGAGCCTCCGGTAATGGCGTTCCGGAGGATCGAATAACCAGAGCGCTCAATGAGGAGCTCGCCGCATGAGGGGCAATACGTGTTTTCCCACCTGCCGACTCTTCCGGGGAGATTCCCCGCATACACAAAATGGAGGCCGGCCTGCGCGCCGATCTCGGCAGATTTCAGGAGCGACCTGACAGGCGTGGCATCATTGTCGGTCATCCGGTAGTCCTGGTGAAATGCCGTAACATGCCACGGGATGCTCGGTGAGACAGAGGCGATATACCTGGCGATATCGGTTAATTCGCCTTCGGAATCGTTGAAACCCGGGACGACAAGCGTGACAATCTCGACCCAGACGCCGAGCGTATGCAACAATTCAATTGTCTTGAGAACGATATCGAGTCGTCCGCCGAGGCTCTGATAGTTCTTCTGACGGAAGCTCTTGAGGTCGACCTTGTAAAAATCCAGGTGGGGCCGGAGATACTCGATGGCCTCCACCGTACCGTTTCCGTTCGAAACAAACGAACACTTGATACCGTGCGGCCGCGCCCCTTTGAAGATCTCCACCGCCCATTCGCTCGTGATCAGCGGCTCATTGTACGTGCTCGTGATTATCGGAATCTTGCGCCGGAGGGCAATGCCGACGATCTGCCCCGCCGTCGTGACCTCGACCGGGGCGATGGCCTCAGGATCTCGTAGTGCCTGCGATGTGATCCAGTTCTGACAGTAGCCGCATCTGTAGTCGCAGCCAAGCATCCCGAAGCTCAACGCGGTAGATCCGGGGAGCACGTGAAAGAAGGGTTTCTTTTCTACCGGATCAACCGCGAGGCCGCCGACGTAGCCGAAGGGGACCTTGAGCACTCCTCCTTCATTGAAGCGCACCCTGCAAATCCCCTCTTTGCCTGGGGCAATCTTGCACCGGTGACCGCAGGCAAAACACCTTACCCGGCCGTCTGCTCCCTTCTCGTACAGGGAACCCTCGCGCACGTGGGCGGCCAGCAAATTACCCAGTGGTGACTTGACGCCTTGCTCCATGCTGCCTCCCGCTGACCCCTCTTGCTTCAATCTGCCGATGCCGCCGGATCCGTTGAACCGTCCGTACTATGAAAGAAAGGATTCCGGAGGAGAAAAAGCAAGATGGGGCTCCCCGACCCCCGGAAGCCCGGCGATCAACGCGACGCATGTCTCTTTGCCGCCCGCCAGGCGATCGGTGCAGTGCACAGAGAACCGAGGGCAAAGACCAGGGCATACATGTGGATGCTCTCACGCGCCCCGAGAGCCGCGATCCCGGCGGCGAGGCAGAACGCGGGAAGGCAGGTCAGCGCGACGAGACCAGATGGCGGGAGCGGGATCCGAAACGGCCTGATCATCTCCGGTACCAGCTTCCTAAGCCTGATGAGAGCAATGAACTCCAGGAGCAGTGCGGATCCGTAGAGAACGACGTCAATGATGAGCAGGTCTTCAAATCGCCAGAGGACCATCACGCTGACAATGCCCGCGCAGGCGATGATCGAAACATAAGGCGTCCCGTGCTTCCCGTCGATTCTCCGGAGGATGGACGGCAGGTACCCGTCGTCGGACATCGCTTTCGGGAGACGCGACACCGAAAGGAGGCCCGAGAGGAACAGACCCAGCGCGCTTGCCATTCCCCCTGCGGCCAGAAGCCCGGCGACCACCGTCCCTCCCGCCTGAAGACCGAGCGAGGGGAAACCGTCGCGTTCAAACGTCGCAGGATCCACGCCTGCCTCTGTTGCCGCAAGGATGGCAAGAGCATAGGTGACGAGAATCAGGCCGAATGCCCAGACGATCGCCACGAGATAGGAACGAACCGGCCGGTCAACCTCTTCCGCGTATGTCGACGGGTTGTCCCAGCCGAGGTAGTTCCACATGACCACGAACAGACCCATGCCGATACCCGGAAGCGCCTGCGGAGCGACCCCGGTAATTTCCTGAGACGGCGGAATGGAGATCCCGTGGCGAAAAGCGGCGACGAAAAGAATGACGAAGGGGAGGATGACTGCAGAACCGAACACCATGGAGCCCCGTCCCACGGGACGAATGCCGAGAAGATTGAGCCCGGCGCTGCTCCATACCACGGCAAGGCAGAGAGGGTACCGGATGCCGGAAATCTCCGGGAAGAAGAACGCGGCGTATTCGACGAACAAAACGGGATAAATCGCAAGATCAACAAACATATAGAGCCATGTCCACCAGCCTTCGAAAAACCCCCACATCGGCCCGAGCCCGCTCTTTACCCAGTGGTAGTATCCACCGTTCCGGGGCATCATGCTGTTGAGCTCCAGGACCATCAGGATCACGGGTACGGCCCAGATCAGCGGGGTGAACAGAACAAGCAGGAGGGCGTTGCGTCCCCCCGCGAGGGCAATAAGAGACTCCAGGCCGTACGGCCCGCCCGAGACACCGAAGAACATGACCGCGGTCAGGGCTGCCGGACGGAGAAAACGGCTGCGGGGTCGGGCCGGCCCACCGGTAAGCGATTCCACGTGCCGGTTTCTCCGGCCTAGGCTCGTTTGACGGGCCGCGGCCTGGCGAGTTTCTTCAGGTCGGCCGGCATGGGAAGGAGTTTTGCCAGTGAAGTGAGTTTTGTGCGGCCGTCCACCGTGGTAAGTATGATTTCCATGGCGGGGTTGAACTCGGAGAGGACCTGCCTGCACGCGCCGCAGGGGGGAAGGAATTCAGGATCATCGGACGCAATGGCGATCGCACGGAGACGGATCTTCCCTTTTGACGCTGCCTGGAAGACGGCGTTGCGCTCAGCGCAGATCGTCAGTGAATACGAGCTGTTTTCGACATTGCAGCCCTCAATAATTGTCCCGTCGTCGGCGAGAACCGCCGCGCCGACGCGGAACCTGGAGTACGGCGCATAGGCACGGGACTTTGCCTGTACCGCCCGGGCGACGAGCGTCTTGCGCTGAGATGCGGTGGCCAAAGTGTGATTCCTCCTGGAATGAATCTACCGAGACGGGGGATGAGTTGCAAGGAGCGACCGGGGACCATCCGTGTCACAGGAGACCCTTCAGTTTCTCGTATCCTGAACGACTCACCGGGAGCTTGGTGCCATCGCGGAGCACGACGATCCTGCTTTCTTTCGCATACGTCTCCAGCCGCGCGAGCCGCTCAATGTTGACGATGTGCGAGCGGTGGATACGGACAAACAGTTTAGGGTCCAGGGCCGCCTCGAGTTCCGAGATACGTTCGAGTTTCAGGAACTTCTTCCCCCCGGAATAGATCGTGACATAGTCATCCTGCGCTTCTATGTGGTCGATCACCGCCGCGGGGATGACGTGGACGCTGTTGCCGTCGCGGACGAGAATGCGTTCAATCGGCCGGGTGAGCGAGCGGACGGTGCTCACCAGCTTTGCCATGTCGTCCGCCGAGCCTTGAGGCACATCGCCGGTCACCCGCCGCATGGCCTGCTCGAACCGTTCACGGCTGAAAGGTTTGAGGAGGTAATCGAGGGCGTTGACCTCGAAGGCCTTGATGGCATACGACTCGAAGGCGGTGACGAAGATCACCCTCGGTTTGACGTCAAGCAGATCGAGCACCTCGAACCCGTTGAGCTTCGGCATCTGAATGTCCAGAAAGAGCAGATCGGGCTTGAGGTCCGCAATGGCCTTCACCGCGTCGAACCCGTTGGAACATTCTCCGACGAGCTCGACGCCGGGATACGCCGCAAGATATTCCCGCACGATTGCGCGGGCCAGATCTTCGTCATCGACGATGAGGGCACGCATCAGGAGCATTCCTGCTTAGTGGGTACCGCGCGGCTGCCGGCACAATTGCCGCCGCATGTGCAACGCCTCATGCATACGGAGTGTTCTGCGGAATGGTGAGGTCGACGGCAAAAACCTCTTCAGTCTCCCGGACGGCAAGCCTCCCGTCCGCCCCGTAGATTCTCTGCAGCCTCTGGCGTACGATGTGCAGGCCCATGCCTGCGCCGCGACCTCTGCCCCGTTCCGGATCGACGGGGTTCTGCACGAGGAGCCGGAGGCATGAGCCGTGCATCCCAGCCCGGAGAAGGAGCACCCCGCCCCCGGGAAGGCTGGCGATCCCGTGGTTCACGGCGTTCTCGACAAGGGGCTGGAGCAGGAGGGGAGGGACACGTGCCGGGAGCGTTTCCGCTGCGACCTCCGTGGCGATCACAAGACGGCTGCCGAACCGGATCTTCTCGATCTCCAGAAAGTGCCGGACGAGGGTCAATTCCTCGTCCAGGCTGATCATGTCAAGCGCCCCGTAGGTCATGCTCATGCGAAGGAAATCAGCAAGCATCAGCGTCATCGTGCGTGCGGCACCGGGGTCGGCGCTCGTGAGCGCGCTGATCGAATTCAGGCTGTTGAAGAGGAAATGCGGGTCAATCTGCGCGCGCAGCGCCTTCAGCTCGGCGTCACGGGCAAGAACCTGGAGTTCGAGCGCGTTGCGCTCGGTACGGCGGCTCCCTTCGAGCGACTCGATGAGATAATGAACGGCGGCAGCGATAAGGAACAGGCCGGTGCCGAAGGAGAGCAGGATCGGAAGCGTTGCCGAGTACCTTTCACCGGGGGCAAGACCGGGCGCCATCCATTCCAGTGCCGATGCCCACGCGTAGCACGCGATCAGCCAGAGACCGCTCGACAGGAGCGCTGCGGAGAGAATTGACAGGAGCGTCTTTGCGATATCGCTCTCCGGTAGGGGAAAGGCACGGCATACATACCACGAGGAGAGTGACATGAAGGCAAACACGGTCGTTGCAGGAAGGGAGAAACAGATCGCACCGGTCCATGACGCCTTCGCGGTGGTTGCAAGCAGTGTGGCAAGCGTGAGGCCCGGAGCCAACCAGGCGAAGAGGTAGAGCGCCAGCGTGCGCCGGTCCTTAAGGATAGGGTGCATAACCCCGTCGCGTTTTGCAGTGGCGGAGGAATCCTGCGCAGATACTGCGCACCACTAATTTGTCAGCTCGACACCGCCCATAATTGCCGTTCCTTTCACAACGAGGCGTTTGGCGGTGGTGTCCGTTGGCTTCACGGTCTTATCCTCAAATCCTCCCATGAAAGGAATTCCCTGCACGACGACATTCCATCCGGGAGGGACCTTGATCTTGATCCCGCCCCACATGGCAAACGTATTGATGACGGCTTCATCCCCTCCGATCGACGCCTGACGCAGGTCGATCTCGCATCCCCCCATAATCGCGCTGGCTTCACCGCCCCTGAACTCCTGTGAAGAATTGGACTGCTGCACGCCTCCAAGCACGGCCAGGGCGTTGATCATGGATCGGGAATCTGCAACCGGCCCCGGATCGCCGGTGACCTCGCCGCGGGGAGTCCTGCCTATGAGCATGCTGCCGCCAAGGAGAATCAGGACGAGGGGCCAGAGTTCGTGGAGGCCTATGTAGGTGAATCCGAGCTCGCGGATAATGAGAATGACTCCGGCGAGAGCGATCACCCCCCCCACAAACCTTCCGCCTCCGTGCGGTGAATTCATGACGCGGACCAACCCGAAGACGACGAGAACCAACGGCCAGAACCGGAGATACATTCGTGCGTCGAGCACGTCGAAATTGTCGAGCAAGAGAAACAAGCCGGCAAGAACCGCGGCAGCGCCGATGATGGCCTGACCGCTCAGGTTAAAGAACCGTTTATACTCCATGAGTTCGCTCCTGTTCCCGATCGACTGTGGATATTTCCGGCAGACTCTTCCAGAGCAGGGACACACCCAGCGCGATGAAAATCGTAGGCCACGTGTCGCTGAACGTCAATCCCCCGATGTGCAGAATCGAGACTGTGAACCAGAGCCCCAGCATCACCAGCCAGAGCCCCACGCCCTGGTCGCGGCGCGACGCCGCTTCCCTCATCCTTGCGATTCCCAGCCCGATCAGGATAAGGGGCCAGAACCGCCACACGGAACCGATATCGATCATGCCGAAATTCTCGAGCAGCAACGCGGCCCCCGCCAGGACGAGGAACGACCCGATAAGCAGATGGGCACTGAAAACCTTCCGGGATTTCATAAGGACACCTCCGTCAATGGTCCGAATCCTTATGAACATACGTGATGTACCCCTTCCGGGTGACACACAGATCGGCGAGTTGAGGATATCCGTCGGTGGACGGGGGCGGCAGTCCACGCTGCCGGCCGGTCCGGCCGCTCCGGTACACGAGCGCAGACGCCCGGAAGGACGCAACCTGCGCACTGTGCCGACGTATACACGGAGAGGAGGCACCCGATGACAAAATTCATCCTCTGGTTAATACTGCTGTTCTTCTGCTGGCCGCTGGCGCTCCTTGCGCTCGTCCTCTATCCGCTTGTGTGGCTCCTTTCGCTCCCCTTCAGGCTTGTGGGAATAACAGCTGATGCCGTGTTCGAACTCTTCCGTGTCCTCATCATGCTTCCGTCGCGAATTCTGGGCGGGACACCGCGTCCCCACGCCTGAACCGGGGGGGAGACCGTCAGAGGTGCTTCTCCCCGGTCCTTTTCCTGATCTTTTGAGCACTCGCTTTCGCCGCGTCCGCAGATCGGTCCTTGCCGTCGGCGGCAATATTTTCCAGGAGGGGCAGAACCTGCGCGTTGCCGATATCGCCGAGGATTCGTATGGCAAACGAACGGACGAATGACTGTCTCTCGAGGGCGATCGATTCCAGGAGGCGGAGGACATCCTCTTTTCCCTTGCCGTACCGGCCGAGAATTCCCAGGGAGGCAAACCGCATTTCCGTGGGCTGGCCGCTTCGACCCTTCAGGAGCGCCAGGTCCAGTGCTCCCGCGCTGTCGACCGTTGCAAGGGAACGAAGCGCCGACGAGGCAATGACGTTCCGGTGCGAGGGCACATCCATGTAGGCCAGGAGAATATCCCGGGCACTTGCCGAATCGACCTTCGCGATCGATCGCAGCGCCGCCGCAACGACCCTGTAACTTGAATCTCGCAGGGCTCCGCGAAGCGACATGCTTACCGTGTCGCCCCTGCAGAGTCCGAGCTGTGTGACGGCAGCTGCCCGTACGTCCGGCTTTCTGTCTGCGGCGGCGGCCATAAGGGCCGCCGTGAGCTCACGTTTACCCCCGGTGTCCAGCGAGTCGAATTTTTCAAGCGCATCCACCGCCTCGCGCCTGACCGCCCAGAACGGATCCTTAAGCGCGATGCCCGCAAGGAGAGAAAGTGATTGCGTCCCGGAGTGCATCCCGGAAATCTCCCGGACGGCAAGCAGCCGGTCGACGGGATTGGCCGCGTGTTCGGCCTGGTAGAACCATTCCTCTTGTGTCTTTGTCCATTTCATCTCCTTGAGGAGCCAGTTGCCCTTGTCGAAGATGACGAGGCGTGGTTGTGCATCTGCGGGAAGCGTCAGGATCGTGTCTCCTGTGAGGATATTAACCCGACGGGTGAAGGCGCCGCCGGGCGTTGTGACCTCGACATCAACCGGCATGCGGAAAACGGCCGTGAGGCTGTCCGTCTTCTGGGTCTGCCGAACGTGAAGCGCGATCGATCGTGCAGAGTCATTCCACGCGTAGGAGAGATCGAAGACGGGGTAGCCCGCCTTGTAGACCCATTCGTCAAAGAACCAGTAGAGATTCTGCCCCGTTGCCTCCTCGATTGCGGTCGTGAGATCAGCCGTCTCGACGGGCGTATGCTGATACTTCATGATGTAGTGGTGCAAAGCCCGCCAGAACAACTTGTCCCCCAGAACAAACCGGAGCATATGGAGGACGGAAGCCCCCCGTGGATAAATATTGTCTCCATAGGACCCGACGCTCACAATGGGCTTCCGCCCGAGGCGCTTGTCGGCGTTGATGCCCGACCGCTGGGCGTTGAACATGGTGTAATCAAATTCATCTTTTCCCAGCGCGTGCTCATGCCAGAGCGGGTCGAAGTAGCTCGCGAAGCTCTCGTTCAACCAGAGGTGGCGCCAGTCCCTGCACGTCACGACATCTCCCCACCATTGGTGCGCGAGCTCGTGTGCAATGAGGCTTGTCGGGGATTCGTCGACACGTGCCCTTGCATCGTACACTGTCGCGTCATCTGCCAGGGAGGTGGCGCTGACGTTCTCCATCCCCCCCTCGATGAAATCATGAATCAGGACCTGTGCGTATTTTTCCCAGGGATATTTGTAGCCTATTTTTTCGCTGAACCACCTTACCATATCCGGCGTGGCAGCAAAGCAGATTCCTGCGTCCGCGGTCTGACCCGGGTAGACATAGTATTCGAGGGGGATGTCCCCCGCCCTGTCCTTGAGGATGGCATAGTTGCCCGCGGCGAGACTGATGAGGTACGAGGCGTGAGGAATGTCCTCCCGCCAGTGAAACGTTTTCGTATTTTTCGCCTTGTCCTCCATGACGTCCACAAGGCGGCCGTTGGAGAGGGCCACATAAGAGCTTCGGACGGTGGCAATCATCTCGCTTGTGGCCATGTCGTTCGGGAAATCATAGCAGGGGAACCAGAAATGATTGTCCATGTCCTCCCCCTGAGACCATATCTGCCAGGGCCTGTCGGGATAGCTCGAATCGGGCTGGGTGAAATAGAGCCCCCGCGCCGGGGTACACGTATACTTCACGGAGACCGAGAGCGTGTCGTCAAGATCCCGGGGCGTGTCAAGCGTGATGACGAGCTTCTTCGGCCTGACCTCGAAGGGGAGAGCCTTCCCCCGCGCCGTCACGCTGAGGATGCTCATGTTTTCTGCGTCAAGTTCAATTGTCGTCAGGCCGGGCTGCAGGCAGACGAGTGTCGTCGTCGTTGTCCCTCTTACGGATTTCGCGTGCTCGTCGAAGGACACTTCGATCCTGTAATGCATCAGGTGATAATTCCTGCTGGGGCCCTCTCCGTCATCACGGACGGGAAACACCGATTGTGCAAACCCGAACATCGCCATACACATCATGGCGGCGAGCACTACGCATGGCTTCATCGCATCTCCTGAGGTAAGGTGGACTCGGTTTCCTGATGGCGCGCCTGTGGGCACGCCCGTGCAGGGTCAAGGAACCTGTGAAATAAGAGTACGAAGGATGTTCATGTTCTCGATATCTTCGTGCATATCCTCGCTCTTTTCAGTCTCGAGGATTTTGGGCACACCGCGGAGGCGGGGATCGTTCATGAGCATCCGGAAACCGGTGAGCCCGATCATGCCTTTGCCGATATGGTCGTGCCGGTCGATCCTGGAGCCCAGTCCCTTCCGTGAGTCGTTGACGTGAATCGCGGCAAGCCGGCCGAGCCCGATGATTTGGTCGAATTCCCTGATCGTTGTCTCCCATCCTCGCTCTGTGCCGATGTCGTAGCCTGCGGCGAACACGTGACAGGTGTCAAGACAGACTCCCATCCTGGACCTGTCGTCGACGAGGTCAATGATGCCCATGAGCTGTTCGAAGCGGTAGCCGATGGCGCTTCCCTGCCCCGCCGTGCTCTCCAGGAGTGTGAGTGTGCCGAAACCGGGAGTTCGCGCGTGACTCAGATTCAGGGATTCCGCAATGCGCTTGATCCCCTCGGATTCGCCGGCGCCGACATGAGAGCCGGGATGAAGTATTAAGCCCCTGATCCCGAGTGCTTCGCAGCGGTGCAATTCATCATCGAGGGCCGCGCGGGATTTTTCGAGGACGTCCGCGGCGGTCGCGCAGAGATTGATAAGGTAGGCGGCATGCGCGAACACCGGGCCCACCGTTGAGCCTGCCGCGGCTGCCCGGTATTGTGCAACGTCGTCCGGGGTGTAGGGTGGTCCCTTCCACCTGTTGTTGTTCTTCGTGAACACCTGCATTGTCGTACAGCCGGTCAGCCTGGCGCGTTCGAATGCACGGTACATTCCTCCGCTGACCGACATATGAGACCCGAGAAGTATGGGCTGCGCCATTTGGACGTCGTATTACGGAAACGCGGTTCGGGGGAAGACAGGTTGGGGCCGGTTGGTCCCGGCCCCGGATAGCACGAACGCTCCTTTGATACACAACGGGTTCATCACACCGTACCGACCACCGCGTTGATTGCGGCGACGTTTACGATGTCGCTCACGCTGCAGCCCCTTGACAGATCGAATGCAGGTTTGCGGAGCCCCTGGACGACAGGCCCGATCGCTTCGGCCCCACCGAGCCGCTGGGCAAGCTTGTAGCCGATATTGCCTGCATTCAGATCGGGAAACACGAGAACATTCGCCTTGCCTGCGATGGGGCTCCCCGGAGCCTTCGATGCGCCGACTTTCGGCACGATCGCCGCATCAAGCTGCAGCTCACCATCCATCGGAAGATCAGGTCGTTTCTTCCTGAATATTTCCACGGCATGTTGAACCTTCTCCACGAGGGGATGGCTGGCGCTCCCCTTTGTCGAGAAAGAGAGCATGGCAACCCGGGGCTGTTCTCCGGTGAGGCGTTTATGATTGTCCGCAGTGGAAATCCCGATATCGGCCAGCTGTTCCGGTGTCGGATCGGGGACGACCGCACAGTCAGCAAATGAATACACCTGCTGGGGGAACACCATAAGGAAGAAGCTCGAGACAATCGTGATATTCGGCGCGAGCCCGATTACCTGAATCCCCGCTCTCAGCACGTCTCCGGTCGTCGACAATGAACCTGCGACACTTCCGTCCGCCATCCCTTCTTTTACCATCATTGCGCCGAAAAAGAGGGGGTTGGTCATTGTCTTCTGCGCATCCGTAAACTGGATCCCTTTCGCTTTACGCAGGTTGAAGAAGATATGAGAAAAATCACTCAGTTTGTCCGAGGTTTCGGGATCGATGATCCGGATCCCGCCGAGCGCGGTCCCGCATTTTTTCGCCTGTTCCTGGATCGCGCTGGTTTTCCCGATGAGAACGGGCTGCACTATTCCCTGATCGGCAAGCAACCTGGCCGCCTGTATCGCTCGTTCATCCGTGGCATCTGGCAGTACAACCGTTCTTTTGAGGCTTTTTGCCTTTGCAACGATGCTGCTCATGAGTTCTGTCGGTAACATGGCATTCAGTCTGTATCGAAGTTGAAAGAAAATGATTGGTTAGCAGGTCTAACAGCTGGAAAGAACCTATCAAAGATAGTGAACCTGTGTCTGATATCAAAGGAGTCCCCACAATTGAGCGCCATGCGACTTGACAAATTGGCAGATATTGCAGATGGGAGAGGCTAAGATTAATGAGAATTAACCAAAAAATGGCAATTTCGGGTTGATTATCTGTCATATTCTGGTGACATTAGATGGCACTCAAGGAGTTCCGCCCGGGCAACGCGACTCCCCTCAGAAGACGCTCCTTGACTACCGCCTCTGTACAAAATAGATATTATGTCAATCAATATCCCTTCCCGTCGGGTCTATATAGAGACCTATGGCTGTCAGATGAACGTCGCCGATAGCGAAGTCGTCGGCGGTATCCTCTCCTCCCACGGGCATACACTGACCGGCAACATCTCCGATGCTGATGTGGTCCTCGTCAACACATGCGCCATACGGGAGAACGCGGAAGAGAGGATCTACGGCCGGCTCGGCCTCTTCAGCAGATACAAACGACAGAACCCGGGGATACTCGTGGGCGTCCTTGGCTGCATGGCGGAACGCCTCAGAACGAACCTCCTCGAAGAGGACATAGTCGACATCGTCGTCGGGCCCGATGAATATCGAAAGCTCCCCGACCTGGTGGAAAAGGCCTTCGAAGGGGAAAAAGGGATCGCCGTGCGTCTTTCGAGAGTCGAGAATTATGATGACATCACCCCGCTTCGTACCGAAGGGGTGTGCGCCTGGCTTTCTGTGATGAGGGGATGTGATAAGTTCTGCACGTTCTGTGTCGTGCCGTTCACGCGGGGCCGGGAACGGAGCCGGTCCCTGGCAAGCATTGTCCGCGAGGCCGGAGAACTCTCCCTGCAGGGATTCCGGGAAATAACGCTGCTTGGGCAAAATGTCAACTCATTCCGGGACGGCAACAACGACTTCGCCGATCTTATGAGAGAAGTCGCCTCTGTCGATCGTTCGATGAGGGTCCGCTTTACGACGTCCCACCCGCAGGATATGTCGGAAA
>DATJPH010000467.1:0-2797 GCA_035506475.1 Bacteroidota bacterium
CGTACGAGCCGGGCTGATATGACCAGAGCGCCGGGTGCGACGACCCGCCATGCACAGAATACCGATTGTTCCCCCACTCCTCGATCGCGATATCCGCACTTCCCCTGTTCCTGTACTCAACATTGTAGAAGAGCATTGTGGGAAAATCCGCATAGGCGACGATCGAGGCCTTCTTCTCCAGCGGCCCCGCACTCCCGCTGATCTCGAAGACGGTGCCCGATCCAAGGCTGTCATGATAGGGACCGGATCTGAAAGCGGTCACCGCGAAATCGGAGATCTCCTTCCCCCCGGAGACGAGATATTCAGAGACGCTGAAGTCCCCGAGAACCTTCTCCCCCCCTTCGTGGGCGATCACACGGCTCTTCATCGTGCCGTCGAATTCCACAACGATCTTGCCGCCCTGGTTGACCAGGCGATTTCCGGCCGGGGCCGCGAGCGGCAGCGCAAAGAGATGAATTGCGGCGAGTAGCAAAGAAACAGATGACGTATTGCCCACGTCTCATCCTCCGGTTTTCCTGATGCGGATCAAATTGGCTGAACGCGCCTCGAGCCTCAACGTCAGTTCGAAAGATCCGCCGTTCATCGAGTCGACGGGCCTGGATCCATCGATGAGTTCTTCGATAAGCGGGCTCGGACCGATTCCGGTTGCAGCGGCATCGATGCAGAGCCGGGTTTCGCCGGCTGCGGTCGAGGGATTATAGACGGCGAAGTACAGTGTCGAGTCACCGGCCTCCCCGAATCTCTCGACGCGCATCGTCCTGTTGGAGAGCCGGGCAAGCGTCACCGGTTGCCATCCCGCCCGTGCCATGCTCCGTATGAGCGGGATGTATTTCAGGAAGAACGGGCGCCCGGTGCCATACCTCGTTGAGTCGCTCCAGTAGTTGTTGCTTACCGCATTGGTGCTGAAGAACGATGGGAAGAAACCGTAAAGAAGCATCCTGTCAAAGTACATCCGGTAGCCGCTGTACGGAGGCGCCGTGAAGAGAGAATCGTCCAGCCCCTCGTTCATGAGGAAGACCACCGGCTTCTGGAATGCCATCGCGCGTGCGAACTGGAGCCGTTCCATCCTCGTGTCCGCGGGGACATACAGGCTCAGCTCGGAGCCGAACACGTCGAGGAGGCCCGCCGAATACGGGATCCACGTAAACGAGTTCCCCATGACGAATTTCCCCTGCCTGTGCATTTCATCCGCAATGCGGCGGACGAACTCGTAGTCCGGGGCGTACCCCCAGATGGCGGGACGGGGGTGGGGAAGGGAGGTGGAGAACGTCAGGGGGTAGTCCGCGGCTGCGAAATGAGCCCTGTTATAGTTCAGGTCGTACTGCCAGTGCCATTCCAGGCAATCGAAGTAAATCCCGTCGGCATCCATCGTGAGCGCCGGGTCGACTTCATTCCTCCGCTCGTACCGGTACCTGCTGAACCCGGCGATATCGGGATCGGGATTGGTGTTGATGCTCACGGCCCACCCCGTGCGGAACCAGGGGGTCTCGAGCTTACGCGCGATCAGTCTGCCCGCCTTGTCGAGCGCGGCGGAGGTCTTCATATACGCGTCGTGCCGGGAGGTGATGATCCCCTTCCCCGTGACATCCCCGTACGAGAGCTTGCGGTTCGGGATCGGGATCTCCTCCTCCCATGGCTCCGTGTACTGGAAGGTCAGAACGTGTGCCCGCCTCCCCGCCTCGATGCTCGCGATCGACGGATGGAACGCCCGGTCTTTGGAGCGGGAATTCGTCTCGTGGAACGCGAATCCGAAATCCTCCCAGCCCTTGATTTCATAGAGAGGCGCGAACGGGAGCCACGTGCCTTCATGCACGATGCGCTTCCTGAAATACTCCGCCTGGAGCGCATAGTACCGCTGCAGGGCTGAGCGGAGTCCCCACGCGGCGTCGCATTCAAAAAAGAGGAGCTTGAAATATGCCCGGCCGGGAAACTGCGTGGTCTCCGGCACGACGGCCATATCGAATTCGGATGTCATGCCGGCAGCAGGGTCATACGAGAGCCTGTAAACCAGCGGGACACCCATGTCGATTCCCCATGCAAGGCCGCGATCCCCGGATGCAATCGCCGCGACGGGGAAGAACGACATCCGTCCTTCCCCCACGTTGTCGCCGTATCCGCCGTTATGGAATGCGTCGGTATTGAATGCGCCTGCCGGCGGCGGAACCGTCTTTGCATCAACAAAGTTCGCCCCGGGAAGATCTCCCGGATCGACGAGACGGGCGCTGTCGAGGTCATGGCTCCACACAACGCCGCCCGGCGAGGCGAGAGGCTCGGTCAGTTTCAGCGTCAGGCAAATGTCTTCGCGTTTTGTGTGGGAGATTTCCCCGGTCATTTCAATTCGTGAACCCCGATCGAGAAACCTCAACGTCACATCGACGCGGCCGTCCGTAAAGATTTCCTCGACCTCACCGTCTTTCTCGCGAGTTGAGCTGCGCGACAGGGTGGTCCACGCCGTCCCCCTCCCGGGCGAATAGTACTTCACAGCCGCGGCCGTGTTCCTTATGATGTCGTACCAGCCGGGATTCGCTCGGCCGGCAGACCGGGAATCCTGCGCAAGCAGGGTCAGCAGTCCGATCAGGATTGCCGCAGAGACTCCTCTTGCCGCCCGGCTCGTGCGCGATGACATCATTGCTGTGAGGTACATTTCATACACCTGATTGTTGCCCGGCCCCGGGGTGAGCGCGCTGGAGACCGCTCCCCCCGGAGTCCGGGCTCAACGTGCAATTTTCAAGGACGGGAGTAAGTATCCCGGGCACTGATTCTCCCTGGATACGTTCTCCTCATCGCAGAAGGACCA
>DATJPH010000468.1:0-4376 GCA_035506475.1 Bacteroidota bacterium
TCCTCCGTCACGGGGGCGACTTCCGCCTCCTTGGCCACAGTCGGCGGCAGCACGCCGACGACCGCGCTGTCTGCGCTCTCCAGCACCGTGACGTTCGGGATGTTCAGATCGCGGACGTGGACGGAATGGTTGATGCCAAGGCTTGTGATGTCGACTTCGACCTTCTCCGGGATGTCTTTCGGGAGGCAGGAGATCTTGAGCCGGTGGAGGATATGCTGGACCATGCCGCCGTCCTTGACCCCCTGCGGGATGCCCCCGGTGAGAACAACGGGGATCTCGATCGTGAGCTTCTCGTTTTCCTTCAATCCCTGGAGGTCGAAGTGCACGGGCGTGTCCGTCACCGGGTCGAACTGCACGTCGCGGAGTATGCACTTGCGCGACGACCCGTCCTTGAGCCGGAGGTCGATCACGTGCGTCTCGGAGGTGAACACGAGCGGCTCGAGCCCCGGCTTCGGGACCTGGATATTGATGCTCTTCTCCTGACGCGCATAAAAGACTCCGGGGACCATCCCGGCGTTTCGCGTGAGCTTGGCGCGCTTCCCGGTCTGTTCCCGGACCTCGGCGTTCAGTACAATTTCAGACATGATCCAACCCTTCCTTACAGTGCGTTGAGTTAACCCTTGTCGACATCAAAGAGCGAGCTTATCGACTTGAACTTGAACGTGCGCTCGATCGCCTCCGCAAATATCCTGGCCACGGATTCCCCCACAATCTTGCGGGAACCCGTCGGCAGGGGGAGCGAGTCCGTCACGATGATCTTCGTCAGCCCGGACGCGTTGATCCTCTCGATGGCGCTGCCGGAGAGGACCGGGTGGGTGCAGGCCGCGTACACGTCTTTGGCCCCGGCGTTCTTCAGCGCCCTGACGGCGTTGCAGAGCGTCCCCGCGGTGTCCACCAGGTCGTCCACGATCAGTATGTTCTTCCCGCGCGCCTCGCCGATGATGTTCATGACCTCGGCCTCGTTCTGCCTCGGGCGGCGCTTATCGATCACGATGAGGTCCGCTTCGAGCCGCTTGGCGTAGGCGCGCGCCATTTTGATCCCCCCGACGTCCGGCGATGCGACGGCCAGGTTCGACAGCCGGAGCTTTTTGAAATGCTTCACGAGGATCGCGGAGGAATAGAGGTGGTCGACGGGGATGTCGAAAAACCCCTGTATCTGCGGCGCGTGAAGATCCATCGTAATGACCCTGTCTGCCCCCGCCCCGGTGATGAGGTTTGCCACAAGCTTGGCGGTAATGGAGACGCGGGGCTGGTCTTTTCTGTCCTGCCGTGCGTACCCGAAATACGGGATGACGGCGTTCACCTTCCGCGCGGAGGCCCGGCGCGCGGCGTCGATCATGATCAGGAGCTCGAGGAGGTTTTCCGCCGGCGGATTTGTCGACTGGATAATGTAGACGTCGGACCCGCGGATGTTCTCGCTGTACTTGACCCAGATTTCACCGTCGCTGAACGTTTTGATATCGCACAGGCCGAGCTCGGTTCCGAGCTCGCGCGCGATCTTCGTTGCCAGGGGACGGTTCGACCGGCCGGAAAAAACCTTCAGGATGCTCATACAATCCAATTGAAATCGAAGCCTGTAAATATAACGAAATGGCACGATTCCTGCAAGGCAATTTTTCCCCTTTGTTGACATTTTGGCCGGATTTCAATATTTTTCACCAGTCGATATGCCTTTCCCTGAAATCCCTCTCAGCACCGGTGACGCTCTCAGAGAATTCCCCTTCAGTATCCGGAACTCTTCCGGGGAGCTGATTGCCGGTGACCTGAGGTACGCCGAGGGGACGCGCGGGGCGCCGCTCGTGATCGTCTGTCACGGTTTTACCGCACACAAAGACTGGGGTCCGTTTCCGTACTTCGGAAGGAAGCTCGCCTCGCTCGGCTTCGCCTCCGTCGTCTTTAATTTTTCGCACAACGGCGTCGGTCCGGGTTCCGCCAGGTTCAACGAGCTTGAGAAGTTTTCCCGGAACACGGTGGGGAAGGAGCTCGAAGACGTTCGCGCACTCGTGGATGCCGCAGCGGAAGGGGCGTTCGGCGGCGGGGTGATCGATCCGGCGAGGATCGGGCTGGTGGGGCATTCGCGGGGCGGGGGTGTGGCGATACTTTCGGCGGCAGGTGATCCCCGCGTGCGCGGCGTTGCGGCGTGGTCGACGGTGGCGACGTTCCTCCGGTACACGCCCCACCAGAAGGAGGCGTGGGAGCGCGACGGGTTTCTCCCTGTGACCGTGAGGGGGATGAAGACCCGGTTGAGATTCGGGATCGAGGTCCTTCGCGACCTGGAGGCGCACAGGGAAGCGTATGATTTACACCGGGCGGTCCGTTCGCTCGCTGTCCCTCTCCTCCTTGTCCACGGTTCGGCCGACGTTTCGGTGAGGCCGGCAGAGCCTGAATCCCTCTACGCGGAGGCGGACCACGGGAAGACTGAACTTGTTATTATCGAGGGAACAGGGCACGCATTCGGGGCAAAGCATCCCTACAGGCAGGGGAGTCCGGCCATCGACAATCTCGTCGAGCTGACGGCACGGTGGTTTCATATGTTCATCTGATCAGGAGGAGAACCGCAATGAACGACTCATCGAATCTCGCGCTCCGCAAGACGCTGGAAATTCCCGGTGTGCTCCTCCAGCTCTTTTGGATAGCACTCTTCGCCGCGGGGACGATGCTCTCGGCAAGGCTCGAGATCCCCCACCAGCCCGTCCCGTACACGCTCCAGACGCTCATGGTGCTCCTCTCCGGGGCGTTCCTCGGCCCCAGGAACGGGATGCTGAGCCAGCTTGCTTACCTCGGTGCGGGGGTCCTGGGGGCCCCCGTATTCGCAGGCGGCGCCGCAGGGATCGGCAGCCTGCTCGGCCCCTCGGGCGGTTACCTGGTCGCATTCCCGCTTGCGGCACTTGTCGTCGGCCTTCTTGTCAGGAAGGAGCACACGCTCCTGCGCGTCGGGCTCGCCATGGCCTCCGGGCTGGCGGTCGTGTTCCTGTTTGGAGCCCTCCAGCTCTCGCTCTTCTATACACACAGCTTCCGGAGCGCGCTCGAATCGGGGGTCCTCATATTCAGCCTCTGGGATCTCCTGAAGCTCTCCGCGGCATCGATGATATACTTCGAGATGGGGAAACGATGGAGGAGGCTCCCGTGAGGGGACCTCAGGAGCCCGGGGCAATTCTGACGGGCAGGAGGTATTGTTCCCAGCGCAGGTAGAGATCCCCGGTCGCCCTCGCTGTGCGCGCCGCACAGAGCGCGATCTCCCGGTAGCGCCCCTCCCCGGCAAGCCGCGGTATATCCGGCCGTTCCGGCTCGCACAGGGGAATCCCGAATCCCCGGCAGTAGGACTCGAGCGTGCACTTCTTCATTGCCCCGTAGAACGTGAGCTGGTCAAGCAGGTCGCAGTGGTCCCTGGCGCTGTACCGGTAGGGGATGAGATTGCGCGAGGGGACCACGCCCAGGAGCGCCGAGCGGAGGAGAAGAAACGGCGAGTCGAACGACCGGCCGTTGAACGTGACGAGCCTGCGGAACCTGGCAACCGTCTCCCAGAACTCGGTGAGCATCGCCGCCTCGGTTGCCGGGACGATCTGTATCCGTCCCCCCTCCGCCTCCCATGGCGAAGAGAGCGGGTCCTCGCAGAGCACTTTCCCCCTGCCGGTGGCCGGGTTCAGCATGGCGACGGTGAGTATCCGGGCGGTGAGCGGGGAGAGGCTCAGGCGGTCGACGATTCCGGCGGGATCTTCGGCTGCGCCGTCCTGAGGGGACCCGTGAACGCATTCGTCCATCCCCCCCGGCGTGACGAGCGTTTGGATGTCGAAGACCAGATCAGAACTCATCCCCTCCCCCCTTGTCGTCCTCGAGCGCCTTCTTCGCGGCCTGCCGGACGATCTCCCAGGAGTAGCCCCGCCTGAGAAGATAGGCCGTCAGCTTCTTCCTGAACTCGGGACCCTGCGAGCGCGCGCGCGTTTTCTTTGCGGCAAACCCGCGGGCGGCCTTTTCCGCCTCGTCAAGCTCGGTTCCCTTCTCAAGGACCTCGTCGAGCGCCTCCTCGGCGAGCGATCGTTCGACGCCCAGCAAAAGGAGCTTCTGCCGCAGGAGGACTCTCCCCGAAGGCTTCAGCACGATCGCGTTCCGTATGTAGGAGCGGGCAAATGCAGCGTCGTCGAGGAGACGGGATTCCTTCAGCGACGCGATAGTCTCGGCGGCGACCTGGTCGCTGAACTCCTTATCGCGGAGCGCATCGCGGATCTCCCGCTCGGAGCGGGGGCGGACGGCGAGGTACCGGAGCGCGGCGTTTTTTGCCGCGAGGATCTCTTCGGCGTGCGAGAGTTTCTGGAGCGTGGCTTCCGTGATCTCATCACCGGTGCGGAGGCCGAACCGGATGAGCGTGTCCGTCGCCA
>DATJPH010000469.1:0-3048 GCA_035506475.1 Bacteroidota bacterium
AGCGCCAACCCGGGGGAGGGGAAGACGCTGATCGCGTCGAACTTCGCGGTCTCGCTCGCCACGGCGAACCTGCGCGACACGGTGATCGTCGATCTCAACGTCGCCGCCCCGAGGCTCCACAGCGTCTTCGGGACCAGGCTCTCGCCGGGACTCTTCGAGGCCGTGATGCCGGGGGCGGGGGACATCCATATCGCGACCACCCGGATCAACCATCTCCACGTGCTCCCCGCAGGGACAGGGATGGGGGCGTCGAACTGGTCCGACACGTTCGGCGAGGCCCGGCCTGAGAACGGGTCGGCCGAGGCGGTGCCCCGCGTGCCGACGCTGGGGATCGAGCACGTCTCGCTCTTCCGCGACGTGATCCTGACGCTGAAGGAGAAATTCGAGTTCGTCATCGTTGACGTCCCCTCCCTCAACGGCCCGAGCGTCCCGCTCCTTCTCAGCCACCAGATCGACGGACTCCTTGTCGTCGTCAACGCGAACAGGACGCACAGGGAAGACCTGGAAAAAATGATCCGGCGGCTCAACGAGGGGCAGGTGCTCGGATTCGTCTACAACCGCGCGAGCGGTGACACGTTTGCCTGACGGAGGGAATGACGCATGGTAATGGCAGTGATTATCTCCCTGATGATCGTCACGATCATCCTGGGACGCAACGCCAGGGAGATCCGGGCCCGGCACTATCTCATCCTGTTCATGCTTGTGATGCTCCAGGTGGCGGCCATGGTCATCGACCTGATGACCATGGGCCTTCCTCCCCCCCTGCCGAAATTCTGACGGCGCCGGCCGATGAGTGTACTCACACGACGGACGCTGGGCTCCTGGAGGGAGGAGGTTCGCGTCAGGCTGGAGGAGTTCCGCAGTGAACACAACCCGCTTGTCGTCGTCTTTCTCGCCGCGGGGGTATGCTGCGTCTCCCTTGTCATGGTGGGGACCAACGGCAATCTCTTCCTTGCCCTGGCCGCCGTGGCGGCGATCGGGCTTGCCATCGTCTCGCTCAAACGGATAGACCTGGGCTTCTCGCTCTTTGTCGGCGTCGTGCTCCTCTCGGACGTCGACAGGGTGCCGGGGTTCTGGCCCATGACGTTCACCCTCCGCTATTTCAACAACTTCAACGCGAACCCGTTCCTCCAGGTCCCCGGGGGCGTCATCAGCCCGATGGAGCTCCATCTCATCTGCCTCTTCGCGGTCTGGTTCATCATGGTCGCCATACAGAAGCAGCACGTCAGGTTCAACAAGGTCCCCGTCCCGTTCCCCGCGTTCATCCTTGCGATCTGGATCATCATGATGTTCGGGTACGGCCTCTCGAGAGGCGGCGACCTGACCTGGGGGCTCTGGCAGACGCGGGCGCTCTTTTACCTGTTCATCCTCCTGGCGATCACCCCCCAGATCATACAGACGCGCGAGCAGATCGAGACCCTCCTCTGGATCTGCATCGGGGCGATCACGGTCAAGGCCGTGCAGGGGGCGCAGAGGTTTGCCAGCCTCGGGTTCTCGTTCCAGGGGTTCTTCACGCTCACAAATCACGACGACCCGGTCTATTTCATCACGCTGTTCATGCTCCTGGCCGGTTTCCTGATGTGGAACGTGAAGACAGTCCAGAGCAGGGTGCTCCTCTGGCTTACGCCGGTTCTCCTTCTCGGGTTTTTCGCCGGGAACCGCCGGGCGACGTACTCCTCATGGTTCCTGACGATCGTCGCCTTCACGGCGCTCGTGGGCGACCGCGAGCGGAAGATCATGTTCCGCCTGATGAAGTGGGGCGCCGTTGTCGCCGTGCTCTACCTCGTGGTGTTCTGGAACAGCTACGGGACGCTCGGCAACATCGCCCAGCAGGTCAAGGCCGAGCTCACGGGGGAACAGGAGACCGTCCGCGCCAACCGCGATTACATGTCGGACCTCTACCGGAAGTGGGAGGACTACAACCTGGCGGTGACATTCCGCGGGGTGCCGATCGAGGGGCTCGGGTTCGGCCGCAAGTACGAGACGCCGCTCGTCTGGTGGAATTTCCTCGAGGCGACGCCGATCATGGCCTACACCCCCCACAACCAGCTGATCTGGATGGCCTCGACGATGGGGACCGTCGGGTTCTTCTGGTTCCTCCTCTTCTTCAACACGTTCCTGTTCCAGGCGTCGCACGTGTTCACGTCGGTCAACGAGCCGTTCCTGAAGGCGGTGTGCGCGCTCATCATCGTGTCGGTCATCAACCAGCTCGTCGTGACCTATTTTGACATGCAGCTCACCTGGCCGCGGAACATGGTCTACCTCGGCGTGTTGATGGGACTCATGTCCAGCGTGCACCAGATCTCGCACGCGGAGGAAGAGCGCGCCCTCGCACTCAAGAAATGAGAGGCCATGGTCAGAATCCTGATGTACCATAGGATAGTTCCCGACGGCACGCCGCTCGAGTCCAGCGCGATCGACCTGCCGCTCAGCCTCTTCCACCGGCAGCTCCGGATGCTGGAGCGGTGGGGCTTTACGAGCATCACGTTCGAGGATTACCGGCTTGCGCTCGACGAGGGGATCGAGCTCCCGAGGCGCCCGGTGATCATCACGTTCGACGACGGGTACCGGGAGACGTACGACCTGGCGTTCCCCGTGCTGAAGGAGTTCGGCATGCGCGCGGTCGTCTTCGTCCTTGGCGACAGGACGATGACGGCAAACGACTGGGACATCCCGCTCGGCCTCCCCCAGTCCCCGCTGATGAGCGACAGCCAGATCCTCGAGATGCACGCCGCCGGGTTCGAGATCGGGTCGCACTCGATGACCCACCCCCACCTTGTGCGCCTTTCGCGCGAGGAGGCGTGGGACCAGGTCTCCCGGTCGCGCATGCGCCTGGAGATCATGCTCAACTCGCCGGTGACGACGTTCGCCTACCCGTACGGCGAGCTGAACGGCCTTGTCAAGAGCCTCGTCACGGAGGCCGGGTACCGGTTCGCGTGCGCCTCCTGGTCGGGTCCGCCCGTGGCCCTTGCCGACCACTACGAGATACGGAGGGCGCTCATGGTGGCCAATGACGGGCCCATCCGGATGGCGTTCAAGGTCCTCGCC
>DATJPH010000470.1:0-2565 GCA_035506475.1 Bacteroidota bacterium
CATCCCCGCCCTGGGTCCGAAGTTGAATAGTCCCTTCATGCCAAACCCCGCACAGAAATGCGTCGCCGCCTGGATGAATCCTGCTCCCGATATCGCGGAGGGGATGAAGAGGAGGGAATACCAGAAAGGAGCCGCTCGGAGCAAAGTCAGGACGACCCAGAAGAAGACGGTCAGAACGAATCCAATCCAGCCGGTGCGTCTTCGCAATGCGATTTCTGCCGGTCCGATGTTGCAGACGCCGGGGACGTACTCAGAATATTCCATGGCTCTCCTGACCTCCGTGCCGGCGGAGCAAGGCATTGTTCGGCCGCGTGTATATCATCTGCACAACACTGATGTTGCGCATGGCAAACGCCGCTTCACAATAACTGAGGTAGTAATTCCAGGTTCTGACAAAACGATCGTCGAACCCCAGGTCACGGACCCCCCGGATGTTTCTGTTGAAATTGTCCCGCCAGAGCCTGAGCGTTCTTTCGTAATGGAGCCCGAGATCCTTCAGGTCATGAAGGAACATGTCGCCCGTGGCGTTGATGGCCTGATTGATCCGTGCGATCGATGGGAGCAGGGAGCCGGGGAAGATGTGCTTCTGAATCCAATCGACTCCCTTTCTCAATGAATCATACCGCGAGTCCGGCGATATGATCACCTGCATTCCCAGCAGGCCGTCCTTCTTCAGGACTTCGTGGCACTTCCGGAAAAACGTCTCCAGGTGCCGGTGACCCACCGCCTCCAGCATTTCAATGGAAACGACTTTGTCGAACGTCCCGGTCATTGTCCTGTAATCCTGAAGACGGATGTCGATGCGATCCTGCAAACCCTCGCGGCGAATGCGCTCCCGTGCGTACTGGAACTGCTCCGCGGAGATCGTCATCGTCGTTACGTGGCACCCGTAGTTCGTCGCGGCGTGGATCGCGAACCCCCCCCAGCCGCTCCCGATTTCGAGTACCCGGTCCGTCGCCTGCAGGCGAAGCTGGCGGCAGAGTCGATCGTACTTCTCCGTCTGGGCTTCCTGCAGTGTGAGCTGCGGCCTTGAAAAATACGCCGAGGAGTATGTCATTCCCGGATCGAGGAACCGGCTGAAGAGTTCATTGCTGAGGTCGTAATGCGCCCTGATGTTGCGTTGGCTTCCACGCAGTGTATTGTCGCGCAGGCGATGGGCGATCCTGTTTGCCGTTCTCAGGAGGTTGAATATCCGGAGCTTCCGCCGGCTTCCCGAGATTGTCGGCGCGTTGTCGATATTGAGAAGGAACCACGAAATCACGGCGGTGATGTCATCCGTTTCCCAGTCGCCGTCCACGTACGCCTCGCTGAAGCCGACGTCGCCATACAGGATGCACTTCGTGAAGAACTCGGGTCGCATGATATTCATGGCTGCGACGTGCGTGGCGTCAGGACTGCCGATGCGAAGGACCTCCCCGTCAGGGAGCCTCAGGAAAAGCAATCCCCTGTTCATTCCTTCCAGGGCCCTGAGGACCAGCCTTTCGTGCAACGGACGGGGCGCGGACCGGGCCCCGGGGAAGGTCAGGATATCAGTGTCGTGCATAGAGAACCTCTTGCTGGAGATGTGGATCAGATGATTTCTTGTGGTAGGGAATGCGCTTGAGATAGAGCCGGAGCGCCTGCCAGTGAATCGACAGGATCACTCTGACGGTAATGAGAGGGAACCGAAAGATGTACCCCAGGAGCCGGAAATCGGTCAGGGCTCGTTGCTCCCCGGTAAGGGATGTGACAAGGAATGTCTTTCCCCGCTTGTCGATGTCATTGATGTGAATCCCGAGGCGGTCGCCTGGCAGGGCCAGGCGAAATTCAAACATATCGTCAAGGTCGACGAACGGTGAGACGTAGAAATGCTTCGGCCTGATCATCCGGAACATCCCCCCGGCATAGTGTTCCCGCCGGATAAGGAAGAGTTTCACCTCCCGGTATGTATTCATGACCTCCGCTACGCAGCAGACGGGCTCGCCGCCGGGGCCGAAGCAGTAGTAGAACGACACCGGGTTGAATATGTAGCCCAGCGTCCTCAGGTGTGTAATGAGAAGCACTCTGCTGACAGGATCCTGGACTCCCTGTGACCGTACATAGGCGAGAAGGCCGTCCTTGACGTTCTCCGCGCCGGCACACAGGTGGTCGGCATCCCTGAACTCAAACACGTTCCTCCGGTTGTGCCCGAAGAGCCGCAGGTTCCGTGCGAGCGCCGGGATCTCGTCGAGATCCAGGCAGAAGAGAAAGATGCCGTAGGCAAACCGGTGGTCCGTCGGCGCGAGACGGTGATGCATGACGGTCGCCCGGTAGAGGGAGGACTGCATCACCATACCTTCCCTCCGGTGATGTCTTCGGACACCCCGAGTGCCGACGTAAAGGCATCTTCGTGGAAGCCGTAGCGGAAGTAGCTGCCGCAGAAGTAGACGGGTCCGGGCTTGTTCAACGAACGCAGTTCGTTCTGGGCCGCCACGGCCCCGGTCGTGTACAGAGGGTGCTCGTACACAATTGTCTTCAGAATCCGTTCAGGCCTGATGCCGCCGGGATCGTCGATGGAAATGAAATAGTCCTTCTTGCGCGACACCT
>DATJPH010000471.1:0-3304 GCA_035506475.1 Bacteroidota bacterium
CTCTGGGCGATGCCTGGTGCGATTGCACTTTCGCAGTCAGTAACTTCCGGGTACCCGTTTGACACCCCCGCAGATCCCCGGAGCGTGGCCATGGGGGAGTCATCCGTCGGTCTACCCTCAAATCCTGCCGCGCTCATGTACAACCCCGCGGGCCTTGCGGGACTCACAGGCTTCGGCCTCTCCTATTCGCGAAAAAGCCTTGACTGGGCCGTCAGGGACTGGAGCATCACATCGATCACGGCAAACGTCGGAACATCGTTCGGCGTATTTGCGGCACAGTACAACAGGAAATCGATGGGGACGATCCCCGTGACGACTGCGCAATACCCGGACGGGAATGGGAGCGAGTTTACACTTTATTCCCATGATGTGGCTCTCGGGTATGCATACCGGCTTCCTGTCGGGCTTGCGCTCGGCGCATCGGCAAAGTACTACGACCTTGTGGAGACCTATTCCGGCCCACCGTTGGCCCCGTATTTCGCCTGGTCGACAACGCCGGCATATCTCTTTGACTTCGGGCTTACGTACACGCTCCCCCGGTTCCACTCGCAAACGGAAGTTGAAGATTCGGTGACTGTGGGAATGTCGTATCAGAACATCGGTACCCGGTGGAAGCTCACATACCCTGTCTCCACGCTTGACCAGACGGTGCACAATGTGGAAATGTACACGCAGTTGCCGGAATATTTCCGGATCGGGCTCTCCTATGCCATGAGCGTCCGCCCGCCCGAAGGGAGAAGGCTCGCGCCGTTCGCCGCGGTGATCTCCGGTGAGTTCCGGAGCCTCCAGGCGCCGATCCCTTACCCAATCACGCTCTTTGGGTCCGGATCCGGGACGGCGTATCCTGAAACGTCGTACTGGGGGCTCGGCCTTGAGCTCACACTGTACGAGATCCTCTCTCTCCGCGGCGGCGCCGCATGGAGGCCGTACTCCGACGCGGAAGGAGACCGTGACAGGGCCTCGCTCCGGTACGGCGCAGCGCTTCATCTCCCCTTGCAGAAGGTCGGTGTCGATTTCCCTCTGTCGGTATCAGTTCAGTATACCGTCATCCCGGTGAGCGAGCCAGACCTTGTTGAAAACTCGAGCGTGAACAACGGTACGTTCCCGGTCTTTTCAATCGATATCCGGTCTACCTGCTTCCCATGGTGATTCGATCATCGATAAACGGGCGGTCCAACGGGTTGCCTCGGTTCCTGCGGGTTGGCGTGTCGTACGGCATGATGATCGTGGCTTCGCAGAAGACGGACCTCGCCCCGTTCGGCGCTCTGTTCTCGGCGGAATACCGGAGTCTCCGGACTTCACATGAACCCTTTACCGGGGAATGCGTACTGGGGGATCGGCGTGGAATGCACATTGTATGAAATTCTCTCCCTCCGCGGGGGAATGTCGACAAAGCCATACAGTGATTTTGAAGCGGAGAAAGAGAGGCCGTCGTTTCGCTACGGCGCCGCTGTGCATCTCCCGATGCAGAAAATGGTGGCGGGGATCCCCCTGTATGCTGTGAATGCAATGATGCCGACATCGCCGCCTCTCATCGCAGGTAAAGACGGGACAGCGCTGCCGGCGTTTGCGGTTGAGATTCACTACGATGGATTCCCGTGGCAGAGGAGGGGAGGTTCATGAACGGCAATCTCCTGAAATGGGTCGCGCCCTCGATTGCATCTCTTCTCCTCGGGCCAGGTGGATCTGCACTTGCCCAGCGAGGCCTGTACAGCTACCCCTTCGATCTCTCCGCCGACGCGCGCGGGTTTGCTATGGGAGAGTCATTCACCGCGCTTCCGTCGAACCCTTCCGCGTTGATCTACAACCCCGCGGGCCTCGCGGGAATGTCCGGGCTTCGCGCCTCGTATTCGCAGCGCACTCTGGCCGCGAACGACGAAGCGATGCTCCGATCATTCAATGCCGCTGTCGGAACGCCGATCGGCTCGTTCGCGGCACAATACAACAGGGATACGTACACGATTCCCACGGTCATATCGGGTGCGAGTGAACAATCCGCCGGTGATTCGTATGACTATGATATCGCGGTTGGGTATGCCGCGGGACTCGGGAGGGGATTCTCGGTGGGCGTTGCAGTGAAGTACTACGCGGCTGGAGGGACGAGTTCGGCGTATTCAACCACGCCGGCCCGCCTCTTCGACGCCGGGCTGACGTACACGTTCAGGCGTTTTCATTCTCAGGAGACTGTCGAAGATTCGTTGTCGATTGGAATGTCGTACCAGAATATCGGGTCCGGCGGAGTTACGCGCTTCAACGGTCTCCATATTCCAGAACTGGACTCCCGGGTCATCCCGCAATATTTCCGGGGCGGCCTCTCCTACGCACTGAGAGTCGCCCCGCGCAGGGAAGGGGATGCTTCCCCGCTCCAGGCGGTGGTCTGCGCTGAATACAGGACCGGTCCGGGCACGGGGTTGCCGGATGGGGCGGGCTTCGGCATGGAGTGCACAATCGATGAATTCATCTCCGTCCGCACCGGCGGGTTCTTCTGGATCGGGGACAACGACGCGCACATCCGGTACGGCCTGGCCGTACGGTTCCCTTTGCGCTCACTCGGCGTCGAGCTTCTCCCCCAGGTTGCCGTGATCCCCTGGTATTCCTGGTACGCGTTCTCCGTCGACATTCAGAGTTCGGGGAGTCTCTTCTGAGACGCACTCCCTCCGGAGGACTACCGCTTCTTCCGCGGCCCGATTGCCGAGACTTTCACCGGCGTGAACCCGAGATTCGCCGCAGGTGAATGCGGCACCAGCCTGAAGTCCCTCTTTGCAGGCGCCCTGACGCCCGGATTTCCGTTCAGTATCAGGTTCCCCGCGAATATCCTTGCCGCCTCCTCGTTCCTGTTTGGTAACGCCACGTACCCTTCCTTCATGTCGATATCGAGATAGTACGGATCCCAACCCTTCTCACCGTCCTTTCTCCTCCGGAGGAGCACCGGGTCGCCGATCACGTTGTCCCTGATCGTCACGACGGAAAGGTCGAATGCGAGGTAGTCGTACACGTCCATCCACCGCCCGCCGTAGGAGATGTTCCGCTCGATCGTATTGTATTTCGGGACGCCGGGCGTGCTGTCTTCCATCTTGAGGAGCCCGGGATAGCGCGTGCTGTACGGCGGCTGGCTGTAGTTCATGTCGTCCATCTCCGTGTAGAGGAGCTTCGGCGTCCCTTCAAAATAGTAGGACGCCCAGCCGAGCCCCCGTGCGTCGACATGGAGGGAGGGACTGCACTCGACGAATATATTCTCGACGACGGTATTGAATCTCCCCCCGCCGATCATCGCGGATCGCCCTGCCCTGTAAAAGAGGTTCCC
>DATJPH010000472.1:0-9060 GCA_035506475.1 Bacteroidota bacterium
ACCATAAAGGGACGGGAGCCCGCAGTCAATGGCAAAGACAAGCTCGAAAGCCCGCCAGGCAAGGCGCGAACGGACGGTCCTGAAATACGCCGCCCTCAGGAAAGAACTGAAAGAGAAGGGGGACTTCGTCGCCCTGCGGCAGCTTCCCCGGGACAGCTGTCCCACCCGGCTTCACAACCGGTGCGTGGTGACGGGCAGGCCGCGGAGCTACATGCGGAAATTCGGCATCTCGCGCATTGCTTTCCGCGAGCTCGCGCTCGAGGGAAAGATCCCCGGCGTCACGAAGGCAAGCTGGTAAGCAGAGGTATCACTTTTCGTTCAAGACAGTTGCAGGAGAGGTAGCATCATGACAATGACCGACCCCGTCGCCGATTATCTGACCAGGCTGCGCAACGCCATCCAGGCGAAGCACAAGCGGGTCGATGTCCCGGCTTCGACGCTGAAGCGCGAGCTGACAAAGCTGCTCGTCGCCCAGAAATTCATCGCCTCCTACACGGAAGTGAAGGAATCGGCCCAGGGTGTTCTCCGCATCCAGCTGAAGTACAATGACGGCCAGCCGGTGATTGCGGGGCTCCGGCGGGTGAGCCGCCCCGGCCTGCGGCATTACGTCGATGCGGACGCCATTCCGCGCGTGCTGGGCGGACTCGGTGTGGCGGTCATCTCGACCCCGAAGGGACTCATGACGGACAAGCAGGCGCGTCTCGCGCGGATGGGCGGCGAAGTGCTCTGCGAAGTCTGGTAACCAGGAGGATCAGAACGTGTCACGAGTTGGAAGAAAACCGATTCCCATCGCCACGGGTGTCAAAGTGGCGCAAAGCGGGCAGACGATCACGGTGGCGGGTCCGAAGGGCCAGCTCGCCGCCGATGTCCACCCCGCCATAAGCGTGGAGGTCAAGGAAAATACGATCCGCCTTTCGCGGCCTTCCGACCTGAAGGCTCACCGGGCGCTGCACGGGCTCTGGCGGGCGCTCCTTGCCAACATGGTCAGGGGCGTGACAGAGGGGTACACGCGGAAGCTCGAGCTCGTCGGGGTCGGGTACCGCGCGGAGCTCAAGGGGAAGAAACTCCAGCTCCTCCTGGGATTCTCCCACCCGATCCTCTTCGCTCCGCCCGATGGGATCAAGATCGAGACGCCGACGCAGAACAACATCACCATCAGCGGGATCGACCGTGCCCTCGTCGGCCAGGTGGCCGCGAAGATCCGATCGTTCCGTCCGCCCGAGCCCTACAAGGGGAAAGGCGTGAAGTACGAGGGCGAGTATATCCGCCGGAAGGCCGGCAAGGCCGCCGCGGCGAGCGGGGCGAAAGCATAATGTCATCGACCGGGAATTGACGCAATGATCACCAAGAAGAAAACCGAGCACAGAAGCCGCCTCAAAGTCCACATCCGCCTCAGGATCAGCGGCACGACGGAACGGCCGCGGCTGACGGTCTTCCGGAGCCTGAAGAACGTCTACGCGCAGATCATCGACGATTCGACGGGGAAGACGCTCGTCGCCGTCTCAAACCTGTCAAAACCCGAGAAGGACCAGTTCCGGGAGCTGAAGGGACAGGCCGCGAAGGCGAAGCTCGTCGGGAAGCTGGCGGCGCAGAAGGCGATCGAGAAGAAGATCACGCAGGTGGTGTTCGACAGGAACGGGTACCTGTATCACGGCGTGGTGAAGGCGATGGCGGACGGCGCCCGCGAGGGCGGCCTGAAATTCTGACCCCGTCATTGCCCGGCCGGTCATTGCGAGCGGCTGTCATTGCGAGCGGCTGTCATTGCGAGCGAAGCGAAGCAATCTGACTCGAAGCGTTGTCGGGTCGTCTAATGGCAGGACAGCGGCCTTTGGAGCCGTGAGTAGAGGTTCGAGTCCTCTCCCGACAGCACGGTCAGAGGAACGGGAGCACACTTTAGAACGAGAGGGATAACGGTGGCACGTATCAAAGCGAGTGAACTTGAGCTGAAAGACAGGCTCGTCCATATCAACCGCGTGGCAAAGGTCGTCAAGGGAGGCCGCCGGTTCAGCTTCAACGCCATCGTCGTCGTCGGCGACGGCAGGGGGCACGTCGGCATCGGCCTCGGCAAGGCAAACGAAGTCGCCGACGCGATCTCCAAGGGAGTCGACGACGCGAAGAAGAACGTGGTCCTCGTGCCGATTGTCAACGGCACGATCCCCCACCCGGTGATCGGCAAGTTCGGGGCGGGGCGGGTGCTGCTCAAACCGGCTTCCCCGGGCACCGGGCTCATCGCAGGCGGCGGCGTCCGCGCCGTGCTCGAATCGGCGGGCGTCAAGGACGTGCTCACGAAATCGATGGGCTCCTCCAACCCGCACAACGCCGTCAAGGCCACGATGGCCGCTCTCCTGAGCCTTGTGGATGCACGGTCGGTGGCCTCGCGCAGGGGGATGACCATTCACGAATTGTTCGGGGCCGCGGCGGCTCCGGCGTCGAACTAAACGCGACAGGCGACATCCATGGCAAAGAAGTTGAAGATCACGCAGACAAGGAGCATCATCGACCAGATCGAGCCGCAGAAGCGCACGATACGCGCGCTGGGGCTCGGCAGGCCGAACTACTCGGTCGTCAAGAACGACACGCCGCAGATCCGGGGGATGATACGCAAGGTGATTCACCTCGTGCGGGTCGAAGAAGTGTAGGTCCAATCACGCAGGATACGAAGGTACATTCCATGGCAAAAGATATTCTCAGCAACCTGAAGCCCGCGCGTGGCGCGACGAAGAAGCGGAAGCGGATCGGGCGGGGCCAGGGCTCCGGGCACGGCGGGACGTCCACGCGCGGCCACAAGGGAGCGGGTTCCCGTTCCGGGACGCGTCACAGGGCCTGGTTCGAGGGGGGACAGATGCCCCTTGTCCGGCGTATACCCAAGCGCGGATTCCACAGCCCGTTCAGGGTGGAGTACCAGGTCGTGAACGTTGAAACGCTGCAGAAGCTCGCGGCGGACGGAAAAGTGACGGGGGGTGTGGTGACCCCCGAGCTCCTTGTGAAGCTCGGCGTGGTCAAGGGGTCCGCGATCCCGGTGAAGGTGCTCGGCACGGGCGAACTGACCGTGAAGCTGGAGATCGCGGCGCACGCATTCAGCAAATCCGCCGTCCAGAAAATCGAAACGGCAGGCGGAAAAGCCCAAACGATAAGCTCATCTCCGAAGACGAATGGCTAATCTCGCCGAAAGCATACGCAATGTCCTGAAGATCCAGGAGCTCCGCACGCGGCTGATGTTCACCGCGGTGCTCCTTATCATTGTCCGGATCGGCGCCCACGTCACGCTTCCCGGCGTGGACGCCCCGCTCCTGGCGCGCGCAGAGGCGAGCCAGGCCTCCAACACGCTGTTCGGGTTGTACGACCTGTTTGTCGGCGGCGCCTTCAAGAACGCGGCGATCTTCGCCCTGGGCATCATGCCGTACATCAGCTCCTCGATCATCCTCCAGCTGCTGGGGGCCGTGGTCCCGTATTTCCAGAAACTCTCGAAGGAGGGGGAAGAAGGACGGAAGAAGCTCAACCAGCTCACCCGGTACGGCACCGTCGTGGTGGCGGCCCTGCAGGGCTGGGGCGTGAGCGTGCGGCTGACGAGCCTGACGCTGGAGGGGCAGCCCATCGTGCCGTTCGAGATCCAGGGGCTCTCATTTACGCTCAGCACCGTGCTCTTCCTGACGGCCGGGACAATGTTCATGATGTGGCTCGGGGAGCAGATCACCGAGCGCGGGATGGGGAACGGGATTTCGCTCATCATATTCATCGGGATCATCGCCAGGTTTCCCCATTCTATCGTCGACCAGTTCCGGGTGGGATCGAACCTGATCATCGACATTCTGATCATTGCCGTGATGGTCGCGATCGTCGCCGGGGTGGTCCTCGTGACGCAGGGGACGCGGCGCATCCCGGTGCAGTATGCGAAACGGGTCGTCGGCCGGAAGGTGTACGGAGGGGTGACGCAGTACATCCCCCTGCGGGTCAACACCGCCGGGGTCATGCCGATCATCTTCGCGCAGTCGATCATGTTCATCCCGAGCACGATCCTGACGTTCTTTCCCGAAAGCGAGTTCATGCAGACGCTCTCGGGGTACTTCCAGTACACGTCGTTCACCTATTCCTTTTTTTACGCCGTGATGATCGTGTTTTTCACCTATTTCTACACGGCGATCGCGTTCAATCCGAAGGACGTCTCGGAGAACATGCAGAAGCAGGGCGGGTTCATCCCGGGGATCAGGCCGGGGAACCACACGTCGGACTTCATCGACAATATCCTGACGAAGATCACGCTGCCCGGATCGATTTTCCTGGCGATCATCGCGATCCTCCCCGCGTTCGTGACCCGGTTCGGCGTTGCGCAGACGTTTGCGCAGTTCTTCGGCGGCACCAGCCTGCTGATCATGGTCGGTGTGGCGCTCGATACGCTCCAGCAGGTGGAATCGCACCTCCTGATGCGGCACTACGACGGGTTCATGAAATCCGGCAAGATGAAAGGACGTATGCGCTAGGCGGCGCCCATGGCACATGTGCCTGTGAAAAACGCTCGCGAGATCTCCCTCATGAAGGAAAGCTGCAGGATCGTGGCGGAGGTCATCGCGCTTGTCGGGTCCCGCCTCGCTCCCGGTGTCCGGACGCGTGACCTTGATGCGATGGCCGAAGAGTACATCCGGTCGCGGGGGGGAGAGCCGGCGTTCAAGGGGTACGGTCACGACAGGAACAACCTGTTTCCCGGGACGCTGTGCATCTCGATCGACGACGAGGTCGTCCACGGCATACCCGACGGTGGAAAGATCGAGGACGGGCAGGTGGTCTCGATCGACGTGGGTGTGAAGAAGAACGGGTTTTTCGGCGACGGGGCCAGAACGTTCCCCGTCGGGAGAATCTCGGAGGAGAAAGGACGCCTGCTGCGCGTGACGGAAGAGGCGCTCCTCCTGGGGATCGCGCGGGCAAGGGCCGGCAACCATCTCCACGATGTCTCCGCCGCCGTGCAGCAGCACGTCGAGGCCGCGGGGTTTTCGATTGTGCGCGACCTCGTGGGGCACGGCATAGGCAAAAACCTGCACGAGGACCCCGCGATTCCGAATTACGGCCAGGCGGGGACGGGGGTGGTGCTGAAGGAGGGGATGGCGCTTGCCATCGAACCGATGGTGAACGCCGGGACACACCGCGTGACGGTGGGAAGTGACGGGTGGACGGTCCGCACGGCGGACGGGAAGCCGTCGGCGCATTTTGAACACACGATCGTTGTCACTACGGGAGAAGCCGAAATCCTCACCCGGTAGCTCCGGGTCGGTCACTTATGGCAAAACAGGGTCCCATCAAAGTCGACGGCGTCATCACCGAGACGCTGCCCAACGCGATGTTCAAGGTGAGCCTGGAGAACGGGCACAACGTGCTCGCGCATATCTCGGGCAAGATGAGGATGAATTTTATCAAGATCCTTGTGGGCGACAAGGTCACCGTGGAGCTTTCGCCGTACGATCTGACGAAGGGTCGGATCACTTACAGGTATAAATAACAGCGCGTGCATTATGAAAGTCCGTTCGTCGGTCAAGAAAATCTGCATCAACTGCAAGATCATCAGGCGCAAAGGGGTGGTCCGCGTGATCTGCAAGAATCCGAAACACAAACAGCGTCAGGGCTAAGAAGGAGGATACCCTTTGGCTCGCATTGCAGGAATTGATCTGCCGAAAAAGAAACGGTCGGAAGTCGGCCTCACGTACATCTACGGGATCGGCCGGACATCCGCCCGCGCGATCCTGGCGAAGGCCGGGGTCGACGTCAACAAGAAGGTGGGCGATCTGAACGACGACGAAGTCGCGAAGATCCGCGGCATCATCACGGCGGATTACAAGGTGGAAGGCGCGCTCCGCAGCGAGACGCAGATGAACATCAAGCGCCTGATGGATATCGGATGCTACCGCGGGATACGGCACCGCAAGGGGCTCCCGGTGCGCGGTCAGCGCACGAGGACGAACTCCCGCACCCGCAAGGGGCGCCGCAAGACCGTTGCAGGAAAGAAGAAAGTCGCCGCAAAGACCTAAGAACGTGTCATTGCGAGGCCTGTCATTGCGAGCGAAGCGAAGCGTCATTGCGAGCGAAGCGAAGCAATCTTAAAACACAAAGGAGGACCGGGTGGCCAAAACCGCTCAGGCAGCCGGTGGGGCTGCAGAAGTCGTCAAGAAGAAAAAGAAGATCCAGGTCGACGTCAGTGGCAAGGCGTTCATCAAGGCCACGTTCAACAACGTGATCGTGACGATCACCGACGTCTACGGCAATACGATAAGCTGGTCGTCGGCCGGCAAGAACGGCTTCAAGGGATCGCGCAAGAACACGCCGTTCGCCGCGCAGGTCTCCGCCGAGGCGGCCGCGAAGGCCGCGCACGACCTGGGCCTGCGCAAGGTCGAAGTGTTCGTCAAGGGCCCGGGGTCGGGCCGCGAGGCCGCCATCAGGGCGCTCCAGGTCACGGGCCTCGAGATTTCGAGCATACGCGACGTGACGCCGATCCCCCATAACGGATGCCGCCCCCCCAAGCGGCGCAGAGTGTAAATCACGCAGAAAGAACCTCTATGGCACGATATACCGATGCGAGTTGCAGGCTGTGCAGGCGCGAGAAGCAGAAGCTGTTCCTGAAAGGGACGAAGTGCTTCACCGAGAAGTGCCCCGTGGAGCGGCGCGCGTTCCCTCCCGGGCAGCACGGACAGAGCCGCCGGACCAAGATCTCCGAGTACGGCGTCCAGCTGCGGGAGAAGCAGAAGGTGCGGCGCATGTACGGGCTCCAGGAAAAACAGTTCCGGAACACGTTCGAGCGCGCCCTGAAGCAGACGGGCCGCACGGGCGAGACGCTCGTCAAGCTCCTGGAACGTCGCCTCGACAACGTGATCTACAGGCTCGGCCTGGCCCCGTCGCGCAAGGCGGCGCGCCAGCTCGTCAATCACGGTCACTTTCTCGTCAACAACCGTTCCGTGGATATCCCGTCGTACCTCCTCAAGGCGGGTGATTCCATCCAGGTGCGCGACAAGAGCAAGAAGCTGGAGATCCTGCATGCCTCGATGAAGAGGATGAAGGACACGGCGATGCTCCCCTGGCTCAGCCTTGACAAGGCCGCAATGACCGGAGTATTCCTGAACGTCCCCGAACGGGCGGATATCCCGTTGAACGCCGACGAACAGCTGATCGTCGAACTCTACTCAAAGTAAGAGAAGGTGGGAACGCTATGACAACAGGAACGATCCAGATGCCGGAGAAAATCCAGCTCGACGAGTCGACGTACTCGCCGACGTTCGGACGGTTTATCGTCCAGCCGCTGGAGAAGGGATTCGGCGTGACAATCGGGAACGCGATGCGTCGCGTGCTCCTCTCGTCCCTCCCCGGGTTCGCCATCACCGCATTCAAGGTGGACGGCGTCCAGCACGAGTTTTCGACGATCCCGGGCGTCGTCGAGGACGTCCCGGACATGGTGCTGAACATGAAGCAGGTCCGGATGAAGCTCATCAACAAGAAAACGAACCGGGTCGTGGTCCCCCTGAAGGGGCCCATGGACTTCACGGCAGGCGAGATCCAGAAGGCGTCCCCCGACGTGGAGATCCTGAACCCGAAGCTCCACATCGCGACGCTGAACAACGAGGCGAATTTCGAGCTGGACCTGCGCATCGGCCGGGGCATCGGCTACGTCGTTGCCGAGGAAAACAAGGCGCCCGACCAGACGCTCGGCGTCATCCCGATCGACTCGGTCTTCACCCCGATCGTCAACGTGCGCTACTTCGTTGAAACGACACGCGTGGGGCAGCAGACCGACTACGAGAAGCTGACGATCGAGATCGACACCGACGGCTCGATCACCCCGGATGACGCCCTGGCGTATGCCGGGAAAATCATGCGCGACCATATCCAGCTGTTCATCAATTTCGATATGGAGCCCGAGGCTCCCAAGGAGGAATCGGAACAGGATGCGGAATTCGCCCGCGTCCGGAAGGTCCTTCTGACGCCGGTGGACGAGCTGGAGCTTTCCGTCCGCTCGCACAACTGTCTGCGCGCGGCGAACATCAAGACGATCGCCGACCTCGTGCGCCGGGACGAATCGGAGCTTCTCAAGTTTCGCAATTTCGGCCGGAAATCGCTCGCCGAACTCGCGGAGATCATCGAAGCGGAGAAGCTCACCTTCGGCATGGATGTGACGAAGTACCTGAAAGAAGGGGAGTGATTCCTCCGCACGCACGCGAACGTCATTCACTGTTGATATCGGATACCAACCATGCGACACCGCAAGTCAGGACGTAAACTCAAACGCACGGCGAGCCACCGCCGCGCCACGCTCGCAGCGCTCTCCACGGCCCTGCTGCGCCACAAAAGGATCACCACGACCGTCGCGAAGGCGAAAGAGACCCGCATGCTCGTGGAGAAGCTCATCACGAGGGCCAGGAACGCCGCCGCGAAAACCGATGCCCCTGCCACGGGCGTTCACGCCAGGCGGCAGGTGGGCCGGCTCATCAAGGACCGCGAGGTGATCGGGGAGCTCTTCAGCACGATCGCGGCGAAGGTTGCCGGACGGGCGGGGGGATACACCCGGATTGTCAAGCTCGGGCAGCGGCTCGGCGACGGCGCCGAGATGGCGGTTATCGAGCTCGTGGATTTCAACGCCGGGCAGGAACCGGCGGAGAAGAAGGCGGCCGCGCCGAAAGCCAGGAAACAGGCACGCCGCGCGCCGTCGAAGAAAAAGGCCGCAGCCCCCGCCGCTGCCGAAGGAAGCGCCTCCTCCAAGAAGGAGGCCGCTCCGGACGCAGGGGCTCAAGGGTCGCACTGAACAGGCCCTTTCCGTCCCGACAATGAAAATCACCTCTGCTGAATTTGTCCTCGGTGCCGCAAGCCTCCGGCAGCTCCCGAAAGACGGGCTGAAGGAGATTGCATTCCTGGGCCGTTCCAACGTCGGCAAGTCCTCGCTCCTGAACAAGCTCTGCGGGCGGAAGGCGCTCGCGCGGGCGAGCGCGGAGCCGGGGAAGACGCGCGAGCTCAATTACTACGTCATCAACAGGCAGTGGTATTTTGTCGACCTCCCCGGGTACGGCTATGCGAAGCTCCCCGAGCAGATCC
>DATJPH010000473.1:0-4013 GCA_035506475.1 Bacteroidota bacterium
CGTGAAGGAAACTCTCTTCGCTGGCGACCCAGCGCGCGAGAGCCATGATCGTATCATGAGATTCCGGCGGATGAAGTGAGAGGTACACCCTCTCCCTCTTCACGGGCGCTTCGAAACGATCGGCGCGGGGGATTTCAACGATTTTCTCAAAATGCGGAATGAACTCGTGCAATTCAGACACCGACGGCTCTTCAGCCGAACTCGTGCGGGGGGCGCTCTTCAGCATTTTCCCGACGGCCATGGCGGGGAAGAGCGCCCTGGCCTTCCGCTGTATCCGCCGGAAGACGTCCCACCCTTTCTCCGGCTCAAGCCCCAGAGAGCGGGCCGCCTTCGAAACGGCCCGGGATTCGAGCTCCTCGCAGGCAATGCCCAGAGCTTTCAGAAACGCAGATTCCTCGGGGGTAAGCTCACTGGAGATGCGGTCTATCATCTTTTTCATCCTCGCCATCTCCTCCTCCTTTTCCATATGCTCTTTGAGATCAGGGTCGGGTATATCCACGTCTTCGATCGGCTGAGAAGATTTCCGATCGCGCCAGTAGTTCTTGATCCTGTTCCCGAGTATCGTGGTGCAGTAGCCAAGGTACGCCCCCTTTGCCGCATCGTAGCCCTCGAGGGCGGCCACAAGGGAGGCCTGGACGAGATCCTGCGCATCTGCGAAGGGGACTCCCCTGCTGAGCGCATAGTGCAGGAGAACGTCGAATGATCTCCGAGAATTCTGTTCGGCTGTCAAGGGCATTATCCGGGTCCTTTGCTTCCATCCATACTACACGCCAGTGTATCGAATTTGGCGGGGGGAAGCAAACAGGTTGAATGAAACGGTCTTATTGAGTATGTTTAAAAACCCTGCCGTTCTACAATAACGAGGCACCCCCCCATGCCGAAAGAATTCCCGAAATCGCTCCGTAACGGCCTTATCGCCGCAGTCGTCATTATCGCATTTGTGTATGCATTCACTCGTCTCCCATCCGGCGGGCAGGCCTCGTCGGCCTCCGATGCCGAGCCGGCGGCCTACGGAGGCGCCGACAAATGCGCGGCATGCCACAAACGGGTTTCCCCGGACATCGTCGTGCAATATTCTCACAGCACGATGGCAAAGGCGGGGGTCTCCTGCCTCGACTGCCACGGCGTCGACAAGACCAATCCCACCGGGAAGGACCACGAAGGGTTCTACATTACCGCGAGCCCGACACCCGCGCAGTGCGCAAAGTGCCACCCGACGGAGACGAACCAGTTCAACCTGAGCCGGCACGCCGGGCCCGCCTGGGCCGCGCTCTCCGGGCTCGACGATTTCACCCCAGAACAGAAAAAACAGGTCGAGGCGATACCGGAGGCCAACCGGGGCGCCGGCGGGATGGTGACCGCCACGCGGAATTCGCTCTTCGATATCGAGGGGCCGATGGTGACCCCGCTCGCCTGCCAGAGCTGCCATTCCATCGGGAAGCCGAACAGGGACGGGAGCATCGGTAACTGCAACAAGTGCCACCTCCGGCATGAATTCTCGCTCGCGCAGGCGCGGAAGCCGGAAATCTGCGGACAGTGCCATCTCGGCCCCGACCATCCGCAGGACGAAATCTACAAAGAGTCCGCGCACGGGGTGATGTATCACACGCAGGGAGAGAGGTGGAACTGGGACCAGAAGCCGGGGCGGCTCAGCGTGATCGATATGCCCGCGCCGACATGCGCGACATGCCATTTCAGCGGGTTCGGCACGCAGGGGACCACCCACGACGTCGGGGAGCGGCTCTCGAAATTCCTCTTCGCCTCGGAATCCACAGACAGGCCCAACGCGGCACAGGGGAGGGCGTCGATGAAGGCGGTGTGCACCAATTGCCATTCGCAGCCGTTCGTCGACAGGCAGTACACGATGGCAGACAGCGTGACCGTTCTCGTCAACGCGAAGGTAAAGGAGGCGAGGACGATCATCGAGGGGCTCGTCAGGGACGGCGTCATCACGGCGAAGCCGTTCGCCACGAAGATCAGCTACGATGCGTTCGACCTCTGGCACTACTACGGCAGGACCGCGAAATTCGGGGCGTACATGCAGGGTCCCGACTACGTGCAGTGGCACGGCATCTATCCGCTCCTGAAACAGCTCAACGCCGTGGAAGAGGACGCGCGGCATCTCCGTGAACAACACGCACGGGGGAAATGACCATGGACCAGATCTCGGTGTTCCGTCTGGCGGAGGTCCGTCTCCCGATGGAGAAGAACCGGTTCCTCCTCATGTTTGCGGGGATCAATTTCATCTCCACCGGGCTCGACGTCGCACTCGCGCACTCGATCAACGCCTTCATCCCGGTCTACGAACTGATCCCCGTCTACATCTCACCCTTCTGCGCCCTCTCGTGCATACTCCTCTCGTTCCAGTCACGGCCGAAGGGGTGGCTCGCGGTCGTCCACCTCGGGCTGATGATGCTCGGGTTCGCGGTGGGAGCGCTCGGGACAGCGTTCCACGGGAACGCTGTGCTGAACCCGGGAGGGCACCTGACATGGGCGTGGGTCGTGTTCGGCTCACCCATACTCGCCCCCCTCGCCTTCTGCGGGATATCGCTTATCGGATTGTACGCGGCGACGCAGGAGGTGGCCGGTCAGCCGGGCGTCCTCGAAGTCCCGGGGCTCGGGACGTTCAGGGCGCCGATCTCCCGGGACCGGCATTTTATCTGGTTCGTGGGGCTCGGGTTTGCGGGGAGCGCGATGACCTCGCTTATCGACCATGCGCAGTACGGCTACTCGGCTTACAAGCTCATCGCGATACTTTTCGGGCTGTTCGCGACCGCCGTCGTCATCACGATCGCTGTTTCGAAGGCCTGGTCGCGCGGGGACGAGATCGTCTATTTCTGGACGATGATCGCCGCGGTCGTCGTGGGGATACTCGGGTTCGGGTTCCACCTCTCGGCCGACCTGGCAGGGACAGGACAGCTGAGCCTTGAGCGGATACTGGCGTTCGCTCCCGTGTTTGCCCCGCTCCTCTTCAGCGATCTCGGTGTGCTGGGCCTCCTCGTGGTGGCCCAGCCGAAAGGGAGCGGGGAAGCGGCCTAACGGCGCCCCTTCCAGCCGGGTCCCCGGACGATCCTCCCGGGGGTTGCCCCCGTGTGCTCGCCGTCCCTGATGACCTGGACGCCGTTGACGAAGACGTCGCGTACACCCGTGGCGTACTGGTGAGGCCGCGCGTACGTCGCGTGGTCCTGCACACGCGCCGGGTCGAACACCACCAGATCGCCGTAGCAGCCTTTCCGGAGGTATCCCCTTTTCGCGAGATTCAGGTTGTCCGCGGGAAGCGCCGAGAGGCGGCGGACAGCCTCCTGGAGAGGAATGATCTTCTCATCCCTCACGTACTTCCCGAGAAGCCGCGCGACGTTGCCGTACGCCCTGGGGTGAGGATTGGATTTCAGGAACACCCCTTCGGGCGCGAACGACCCCTCGTCTGACCCGAACGCCACCCACTTTCTTGCGATCTGCTTCCGGACGTTCTCTTCCGACATCAGGAAATAGATCGTTCCGACCCTGGAGCTGTCCTCGATGACGAGGTCCATCATCGTTTCAACGGGAGAGGTGCCCCGCATCGCCGCAACCTGGGCGAGCGTCTTCCCTGTCAGGTACTTGAGCGTGTCGCTTTTGAACGCGACGAAGAGGACGTTCTCCGGAGACCCCGCCTCCCTGTAGTAGCTCTCCCATGAATCCGAAGGGGACGTCATCTCCTTTTTCAGCCGCTCACGGACCGCCGGATCCTTCAGGCGGGCGGCCCACGCGCCGTATCCCCCCTCCTGGACCCACGGGGGCATCGAGCCGTCAAGCCCCGTTGCGGCGGCCGTGTACGTATACATGTTCGCCGAGATATCAATCCCATCGGCACGGGCTTTCTCGATCTCGTCCAGGACGGGATCCAGGAGAGGCCAGGCCTCCCTGCCGCTCGCCTTGAGGTGATAGATCTCCACGCCGATATGCGCGTCACGGGCGATCTGCAGCATCTCCCCCACGGCCTCCGCAAGATGCCTCCCCTCGCTCCGCATGTG
>DATJPH010000474.1:0-4950 GCA_035506475.1 Bacteroidota bacterium
GATCGTCACGACGTCCGATGAAAACGTGGGGGACGCGCTCATCCGGGTGGCCCGGCAGGAGAACTGCACGCAGATCCTGATCGGGAAGCCGCGCCAGGGGACGTTCCAGAAATCGGCCCGCCTTCTCCAGGAGCTGATCAACAAAAGCGGCGACCTTGACGTCCACGTGATCGGGGGCGAATCCGGGGAAAAGCCGGAACGGCGCCTGGCGGGTCTGCTCGAGGCGCACTCGGGCGTCCGCCAATACCTGGGTGCGGGTGCGGTTCCCCTCCTCGTGGCAGCCGCATGTTTCCCGCTGAAAAACATCATTGAATACCAGACGGTCTCCCTGATACTCCTTTTCACCGTCGCGCTCCTCCCTCTCAGGTTCGGGATGGGGCCCGTCCTCCTTGCCGCGGCACTGAGCGCGATCGTCTGGGATTACCTTTTCATCCCGCCGATATTCACGTTCTCCGTCAGCCGCCTGCCGGACATACTGATGCTCCTGATGTACTTCTGCATCGCGCTTGTCCTCGGTGTCCTCACGTCGCGGACGCGCGCGCAGGAGCGCGTCGTCCGCCAGAGGGAGGGGAGGGCGGTCGCGCTCTACACGCTCTCGCGTGACCTGTCGCTCGCCCGGACGAAGGACGCCGTGGCGGAAGCGGCCGTGGCCAATATCAGGAAGTTCTTCGATGCTGACGTCGTCCTCTGCCTGGGACAGACCGACGGGGACATATTCACGGCGCCCCACCCGGCGAGTACGCTTGCCATCGGCGAAAAAGATTTCGGCGTCGCGGCCTGGGTCTACTGGAACGAGAAACAGGCCGGGAGGTTCACCGATACGCTCCCTTCGGCGTCGGCCACGTTTTACCCCATGTCGGGCCCCCGCTACCCGCTCGGCGTCCTTGGTGTCAGGCTGAAAGGGGAGAACAAGCTCTCCATCGACCAGGAAACGCTCCTGGAGAACTTCATCCGGCAGATCGCCTCCGCGGTGGAACGGGAGACGTTGAACGACATCACGAAGAAGGCCGTTGTCGTGGAGGAGTCCGAGCGGCTCTACAAGACGCTGTTCAATTCCATCTCGCACGAGATGCGGACGCCCCTCTCGGCGATCATGGGGGCCTCCGAGACCCTCCTGGACGAAAAGGTGTCCGAACGGCAGGAGACGCGACGCGAGCTTGCCGGCGAAGTGCACGCCGCCGCCGCGCGCCTGAACCGGATCGTCGAGAATCTTCTCGACATGACGCGCCTCGAGTCCGGCCTCATCCGGCCGAAGCTCGAGTGGTGCGACGTGCGGGACCTGATCAATTCCGCGGTGGCGAAGACCTCCGCAGAGCTCTCCAGGTTCCGCCTTACCATCGACACGCCGGCCGACATCCTCCTCGTGCGGATCGATTTTGCGCTCATGGAACAGGTGCTGACGAACCTCCTGCTGAATGCTTCATTCTACACGCCGCCCGGTTCGGAAATCGACCTGAGCGCGGCCGCCTCCGGCAACGAGTGCGAGCTCTCGGTCGCGGACAACGGTCCCGGCCTCCCCTCCGACGCCCTCGAGAAGGTGTTCGATAAGTTCTTCCGCGTCCCGGGGAGCAAGACGGGAGGGACGGGCCTCGGGCTCTCTATCGCGCGGGGTTTTGTCGAGGCGCACAGGGGGACGATTCGTGCCGAGAACCGCCCCGGGGGCGGTCTCCGGTTCGTGATCCGGCTTCCCCTGGAGAAATACCCGGTCCCGGAACCGCAATGAGCGCGAATGCAGGAGGGACTCCGGTCCTCGTCATCGACGACGAGCCCCAGATCAGGCGGCTCATACAGCTCACCCTGGAATCGAGCGGTTTCAAAGTCTACGAGGCCGAGACCGGTGGAGAGGGTCTCGCGCGCTCATCGACCGATCGCCCGGAGGCTGTCGTCCTTGATCTCGGGCTTCCCGACATGGACGGGACAGAAGTCCTGAAGGCGATACGCGCGCGCTCGACCGTCCCGGTGCTGATACTCTCGGTCCGGAGCGGCGAAGAGGATGTGATCTCCTGCCTGAATGCCGGGGCGGACGATTACCTGATGAAGCCGTTCCGCCAGGGGGAGCTTGTGGCAAGGGTGAAAGCGGCGATCCGCCACAGGCAGAGGCCGGAAGAGAAGGGGGCCATCGTCGCGGGTCCGGTGACGATCGATCTCGACGCACGGGTCGTCCGGCGCGCCGGGGAGATCGTCAAGCTGACCGGAACCGAGTATGCGCTTCTGGCTCTTTTCGTCAGGAATGCCGGGAGGGTCCTCACGCACAAGTACATACTCGAACAGGTGTGGGGCCCGGCGTACGCCGAGGAATCCCAGTACACAAGGGTGTACGTCGGTCAGCTCAGGAAGAAGCTCGAAGACGACCCCTCAAACCCGACGCTGATCGTCACCGAGTCCGGGATCGGCTACCGGTTTGCACGGTAGAGGGGGCATTCTCGACGTACCGTTCGATCGCGACGACGGTCCGGCCGGGCGAAGCGCTCTGGAGGAGCGATGTGGTCCCCCCGGAGAGTGCGACCGCATGCGCCGCGTGTCCGTTGACGGTGATGCGTGATCCTCCCACGGGGAGCTCGAGCCTCCACTCGCGCGCTCCCCACTCCGCGTTCTTCTGATAGTCGATTTCCACAGTCAGCTTCTCTTCCGTCGAGACTCCCTCGATGCTCATGATGCCTCCCGGGACCGGCGCCCGCCGTATGGCGAACGATGCCCCGGGCATGAACCACTCCCGGGGTATCCCCCCCAGGAGGACAAGGCCCGGTATCTCGCGTGCCGGGGTCCAGGCTTCGCGGACGAACGCGTTCCTGAGCGCGAGCGCGATCTCGGCGGCCGCCCACCCGTGGTGGCCGTCCCCCATCGTCCCCCCGCCGGTCAGCGGGTGTATCGCCTCCGGGTAATTCAGCGTCCGGGAAGCATGCCGGATCACGTCCGTGAACATGGTCCAGAACCGTTCACGCTCCCCGGCGTAGAGCCAGGACTGCGCGATCTGGAGCGTCAGGTAGGGGTTCTTCCCGGAGTGTATGAACTCCTGGAAAAAGAGTCCGTGGAGAAAGTAGCGGCCCGAGAGCGCCTCGAGCGTTCTGCGCATCCGCGCATCCTGCGGGTCGTACTGCTGGAGCGGGTACCAGGGGGCGCACGACCCGATCATCCCGCAGTCGATGCCGCGTGAAGGCCCGGCGGGGATGACGTCGATCCCTTGTTCTTCCTGTGCGCGCGCGATCTCCCGCTCTATATCCTCCCTGTACGCTGCAATCTCCCTGCGCCAGCGCCCCTCGGCAGGCTGCATCCCCCGGAGCGCGCAGAGCCTCGCATAGGCTTCGAGCCCTGCAACCGACCACCAGTTGTCCCAGAAGTACCTGTCTGCCAGCCCGAGATGTTCCGCGCTCAGCCCCGGGGGCAGGAGCCCCCTGCTCGTGCGTTCATCATCGCGCTCATGACGTTTACGGACGATCCAGAGCGCCCCCTTCTCCATGGATTCGGCAATCTCCCTGGCGATCGCCACGTCCCCCGAGAGGAGCGCGTGCTCCCAGACGGTCCAGAGGGCCTGGCCGTTTGAATCCCATTCTCCCTGCTGCGATCGGTAGTACCCGGAGGATTCCTGCCGCACAGGGAACGATCGTATGACCGCGCGGACCTCGCTGTGAAAGGCGAACACGTCGAGCGCCCTGAGCATGATCGCAGCGTCGCGGAACCAGAACTGGTGGTACGTCCAGGGCCCCGGGGTGATGGAATCTCCGTCGGTGAGCAGGAGGAGGGTCGAGACCGACGCGCGGAGGATGCTGTCAATGTGCCTGTCGGGCGTGACGATGATCGTCCCGGACCCAAGGAGTCTCTCCCAGGCGGATGCGACGTGGTCCGCGCCCGACGCGCTCGGGCTCCCCCCCTCAAGGCATACCGCCGTTCTGAACGTGCGGCTTCCGCCCGGACCGAGCGTGATCCCGTATGCCGCATAGCCGTTTGCCAGCCCCGACGGGCATACAGCCTCCGGGGCGGCGACACGCGGACCATCGGCCGGGGCGAACGAGGCGGCACTGTCTCCCCCGGCGTGGTTTGAACACCGGACGGCATCCGGCGGTCCGGGGAGGAAGAGCCGTTCACACTCATCCATGACGAACGCGTTGGCCGCTTCGTCGAATCGTATCCGGTGGAGGAGGCAGGCGCCTTCCGCGTTGAACGGCCGGACGGCCAGCGCCATCGTACACTCCAGGGGAGAGCTCCCCGTGTTCCGGAGTGAGACCTCCCCGATGAGCGTCGTCCCGTCCACGTAGTGCGTCTGTTCCATCCGTATCGGGCCGGTGCTGTGGAGCGTCTCGACGATCGGGAGGCCTTCGCGCAGCGATTGCCGGACTGTTGCCGAGCGGGAGGGGAAGTAGACATCCTCTCCCTGTTTCAGCCAGCACTCCGTCGTCCACCTGTTGCGCCAGGGCATCACGGCCCCGCGCGGATCCACCACCGGCTCGGTCGTGCATCCGTGGCTCCCCACGGCGGTCCAGTTCCTCCGCGTGACGTTCATCGACAGACCGAGGTGCGAGCGGGGGATGAATCCTCTGTCTTCGGGGTCGTACTGCCGGTCGGCCCAGTAGGGGAGAACCCAGCCTGCCAGGCTCTGCAGGAGCGTGAAGTTGAGGAGACCGCGCGAGATCTGGATCGTGTTGAGGGGGATGAGTTCTGTGGGGAGCGTCTTCCGGTCGAGTCCGCTCAGCTCGTTCGCCGTGCGGAACATCCGGAGCGCGGGCTCGGGGATCTTGAACCCGGAAGCGATGCGCCTCACCAGGAGGTCGAGAAATCGCGATATGAGGGGGTGCTCGGCCATGCGTTGGTGTCGGGCCCCAATATGGTCAATTCAGGGCGCAACCTCAACGCCTGATGTGCATTTAACGCACAGATAACAATCCCGTAACATCTACGTAAAATAAGGTAGGTACATTGCGGACGTTAAATAAAAGGTGCGCAATGAAATCCGCA
>DATJPH010000475.1:0-2570 GCA_035506475.1 Bacteroidota bacterium
TCCTGGATGCGGCGACACCTGCCGGGAAGTTCTTCTACCGTCCCCTGGGGTGGGCGTACTGCCGTTCTGTCTTTGCTCTGTTCGGACTGCAGCCGATCGGTTTCCACGTATGTGCGATCGTGCTTCTCGTTCTCTCGGCACTACTCGTTGTCTCCATCGCACGGAAGCTGACGGGAGATGAGCGGGTCTCCTGGGGGAGCGGGTTCATATTCGCGGCCGCATCGAATATTCACCTTGATCCGCAGATGTGGCTCGTGGGCGCATACGATATCGGCGCAGTCCTCTTCTCACTTCTCTGCATAAACGCATTCCTCGCAAAGCGGTACGGGGTCTCGGCGCTCTGGTTCGCCGCGGCGCTCGGGTTCAAGGAAACCGGAGCCATGCTCCTTTTCGTCCTCGCGGTCGGCGCGCTTCTCAACGGCGACAGGGACGCCCCGGCGATGAGACCGTTCAGGCGCCTCTTCGCCCGACTGAGGTGGCACGCGCTGGCGCTTATCCTCTTCCTTGTTGCCAGGATCGCCGGCCAGTCGCTCTTCGCACTTCCGGAAACGCATCCCTACGCGGCCCGGCTCGCCGGGATTCACATCGGGACCAATTTTCAGCGCTACGCGCTCTGGGGACTCCAGGCCGTCACGCCCCTGAAAAACATCGCATTCTCGGAGTACGGAGCAATCATGACGCTCTTCCTCCTGACAACGGCGCTTGTGCTCGTGTTTATCTCGGGCGTGAGGCATTTCGCCGGCAGAGGGAAGGAAGGCGACGGACCGGTCGTTTACGCGGTGTTTGTCCTGGCGTGGTTCTTTCTGATGCTCTACCCTCCCCTGACACTGAAGCACCAGATTAACAGGTATTATTTCATCGCCGCGCTCCCCCCGCTGGCTATCGGGACGATGCTGCTGTTCAAGGTCACGATACTCAATGCGGGAAAGCGCGCACGTTTGATGATCTACGCGACGATCGCCTTTGTCGCCGTTAATGTGATCGACGGGGGTGTATCCAATTACCGGCGTGCCGCTCTCGGTGTGATGGACGGGATACACGCATCGGGGAGGGAGGGGGACAAGAACCTGGTCAGGAAGGCTGCGACGGTCCGGAACGCGTGGAAGCCGCTCCTGGCGGTCCTCCCCGCGGTGCCGCCGCATTCGCTCGTCGTCGTTGAAGGCGTTGAGACGAGTTGCTTTGGAGACAACGACGGAATCCAGGTCTGGTACGGCGATTCGACCCTGACGGTGACGAATTCCGTTCCGGAAGGGCCGGATAGCCTGGGAATGCTGCACGCGGCGATTGCAGTGGACGATCCATGGACGAGCCCGGCCCCGACAGTTGTGAAGCTGTTCCCGGCCTCGCGCACCATCCGGGTCCGCAGGACTGCGGACGGTATGGTGCTTATCCGCAATGGCTCCACGTCGAAATGAGCCTCAATGAGCGACGGGGCGGGTCCATTTTTCGGTCCGCCCGAACAGCGGGATCATGACATATCCTCGCAGGTCCAGGTTCTGATCGTCGACAAGCGTCATTTTTGCGCTGTAGTCATTTCCGCTCTTCGGATCGTATATCTTTCCGCCGCTCCAGACTTGGTCGCCGTCGTAGGTGAATCCCCGGAGGATGACGAGCCCCAGCACGGGGCGGGATTTCAGCGTATCAACGGGGTTCTTGTCGTCAACGACGGGGATCCCGTTTTTCAGGGGATCCCGGAGCCAGACGATCTTCCCTGATAATGTGACGCTGTCGGCCCTGTATATCTCCACGCGTGATTCGCCGCCTGCGGTGACCCACTCCCCAAGTATGGCGTCCCTGTCACGGTCCTGAGAGAATGAGTGCGATGAGAGGAACAGAAGGAGAAGGAGCAGGAATGGTCTCATCAGAATGTCCAGAGAAATGTCAGTGATTGGGGACCGGGAATTATTCTCAGCCCGGTCTCTCCGGCGGGCTCCCCCCCCGATTCGAACCACCGGACGAGCGAGTGGCTGACAGAGACGGAGATCACTGCGCCGAAGACGACGTCGGAGATCCAGTGTTCGTCCGCGTACATCCGGGAGATTCCGGTCGATGCGGCAAGGGCATAGAGGCCGACGGATGCCCAGGTGTTCTTGATCCGTTCGGCAAGAACTCCTGAGAATGCAAACGCCACGATCGTATGTCCGGAGGGGAACGACGCGAAATGCTCAACAGGGAACGTGAAGGGCCTGAATGTCATGTGCCCCCGCCCCATATACGGGCGGGCCCTGCCGACCACGATCTTCGTGACGGTGGAAATCGTCCCGGAGAGGAGTATGGCGGATCCGGCAAGAAATGACGTTTCCCTGATCCACCGGTCATGGAAGGCAAGCCCCGCGATGTACCCGCCTGCGGAAAGGGCGATCAGGTTGACGCCTCCCCCGTACTGCATGGCCGCGCTGGCAAGATCGCCGGCCCCTGCGGATTGATGTCTCTGCATGAACAGACGCCCGTCGATGTCGAGCCCGCTCACAAAGGCCGTTCCGGCTCCTGCCGCCCCGAACCTCAGCCAGTCGCTTCCGTCCCAGCGCGCGGGGGAAGAGAATATATACCCCGCACCCCGGAGAAACGCC
>DATJPH010000476.1:0-3570 GCA_035506475.1 Bacteroidota bacterium
TAAGCGACATAGACGAGAAAGCCCTGTACGTGAGGGCTCCTTACTCTTCGCAGCGGGGGGTAACGCCGTTTCTCCCTTCGCCGGCGGAATACCCGGCTTCACCCCCGGGGTCGGTTGTCAGGCCTGCGGATGTGATCGACCTGACAGGCAGGCTCTCCCCCGAGGGGAGGCTCGCATGGGATGTCCCGAAGGGGAAATGGACAGTGGTGAGGTTCGGGCGGACGAGCACAGGGGCAAACACGCGCCCGGCTCCGGTGCCGGGACTCGGCCTTGAGTGCGACAAGCTCGACAGCGCGGCGCTCGACGCGCATTATGACAAGTTCATCGGGGCGCTTCTCCGGGAGACCGGCCGGAGGAAGAGCACGTCGACCGGCGGCTGGACGATGCTCCATATCGACAGCTGGGAGATGAGCGCGCAGAACTGGACCGCGGCGTTCCGCGAAGAATTCAGGAAGCGGCGCGGGTACGACCTCTTCCCGTATCTCCCGGTGCTTGCCGGAAGCGTCGTGGAGAGCCATGAGGTGTCCGAGAGATTTCTCTGGGATCTCAGGGAGACAGCGCAGGACCTCCTCCTCGAAAACCATGCGCAGCGGCTGAAGGACCTCGGCCGGAGAGACGGGTTCACGCTTTCCATCGAGCCGTACGACATGACCCCCTGTTCGGACATGAGCCTGGGATCGATCGCCGACGTCCCCATGGGGGAGTTCTGGCTCTACGGGTTCAACACGGCGTTCAGCGTGATCGAAGCGGCGTCGATCGCCCACACATGCGGCCGGAATGAAATCGCGGCCGAGGCGTTCACGTCGGGAGCCGACGAGCATTGGCAGGCGTACCCGGGCTCCATGAAGGCGCTGGGGGACTGGGCGTTCTGCGCCGGGATCAACCGGTTTGTCTTCCACAGGTACCAGCACCAGCCGTGGCTTGCGCTCCGTCCCGGGATGACGATGGGTCCGTACGGCGTTCACTGGGAGAGGACGCAGACATGGTGGGACATGTCCCCGGCGTACCACGCGTACCTCTCCCGATGCCAGTTCATGCTGAGACAGGGACTCCCCGTTGCTGACATCTGCTACCTTGTCGCCGAAGGGGCCCCGCATGTCTTCAAACCCCCGGTGTCGGCGCTCCGCGGATCGCCCCCGGACCGGAGGGAATACAATTTCGACGGATGCGCGCCGGACGTCCTGATCGGCGGCGCATCCGTGAACGAAGGGAAACTTGCGTTTCCCGGCGGGATGAGATACCAGGTGCTCGTGCTCCCGGAGCAGGAGACCATGACGCCGGCGCTCATGCGAAAAGTGCATCGGCTTGTGCATGACGGGGCGACAGTCATCGGGCCGAAGCCCCTCAAGTCGCCCGGGCTCTCGGGATATCCCGCGTGCGACGCGGAGGTGAAGAAGCTCGCCGATGAAGCCTGGGGAGATTGCGACGGTCTTCGCGTGACCGAGCACTTGTTCGGCAGGGGACGCGTCGTCTGGCACAGGGACGCATGGAAAGAGACGGACTCGCTCACGAGCGGCACGGGAGCGAGAGAACAGGAGCAGTACGGCAATTTCGCCGAAGTCGCGGGGGTCCTCTCGCGATCGGGCATAGTGCCTGATTTCGAATCCGATCGGACGCTCCGTTACACGCACAGGCGAAAAGGGGGCACCGATATCTACTTCATCGCCAATCCGGACAGCGCACCGGCAAACGCCCGATGCGCATTCCGCGTGACGCCGAAATCCGCCTCGCTCTGGGACCCGACGACGGGGAAGACGCGGAGACTCCCCGATGTCACCTCCGGAGCAGGCCGGACAAGCATCGAACTGCAATTCGAACCGTACCAGTCATACTTCATCATTTTTGCTAATGAGAATGCCCCAAAGAGCAGAGCCATGCGGAATTTCCCGGCGTACGACACGCTGGCAATCCCCGCCGGCCCGTGGAGCGTCACGTTCGACCCGAAATGGGGCGGGCCGGGGAACGTGACATTCGACAGGCTTGAAGACTGGACGGGGAGACCCGAAGAGGGGATCAAGTATTATTCGGGGACCGCGGTGTACAGGCTCGTCTTCGACGCGCCTGGTTCTGTCACAGGTCCTCTGAGAATCGACGCAGGCACCGTGAAGAACATGGCACGCATCAGGCTCAACGGGAAGGACGCGGGGACGCTCTGGTGCGCTCCGTGGAGCGTGGAGGCAACAGGGCTCCTGAAGAAAAAGGGGAACGTCCTGGAGATCAGCGTCGCAAACCTCTGGCCCAACAGGCTGATCGGCGATGAGAAGCTGCCGCCCGACGGGGAATACGGAAAGAGCGGCAATCTCGTCCGCTGGCCGGAGTGGCTCCTGAAGAAGGACCCTGTCCCGCCGTCAGGGCGAAGCACGTTCGCCACGTGGAGACATTTTACGAAGGACTCTCCCCTTCTTTCATCAGGGCTCCTCGGACCGGTGCGACTGCTCAGGGAAAGAGCCCGGCAATAGAGGAGCGCATCGGGGAGGAACTGCCATGGAACCGAAATCGCACTGGGAAGGGGTCTACGCATCGAAGCGTCCTTCGGAGGTGAGCTGGTACCAGGAGCACCTCCGGGTGTCGCTCGAGATGATCGACCACTCGGGCATTACCCGCGATGACTACATCATTGACGCGGGGGGCGGCGCATCCACGCTCGTTGACGACCTCCTCGACCGGGGCTTCCGCAACGTGACGGTGCTTGACGTATCGCAAAAGGCGGTCGAGGCGTCCCAAGTCCGCCTGGGGAGCCGCTCAGGCCAGGTACGCTGGATCGTGAGCGATCTCCTGGAAGCCTCGCTGGAGGAGGGACGCTACCTCCTCTGGCACGACCGGGCCGTTTTCCATTTTCTGACGGATGCCGGGTCACGGCGGAAGTACGTCGCACAGGTACGGCATGCGCTTGCCCGGGGAGGGCGCCTCGTGATCTCCGCATTCTCAACCGAAGGCCCCCCAAAGTGCAGCGGTCTGGCCGTCTGCCGGTACACGGCGGAGAGTCTCCTTGAGGAGTTTGGCCCGGGTTGCCGATTGATAGAGTCCCGCACCGAGCACCACCGGACTCCGTCGGGGGCCACACAGGAATTCCTCTATTGCGCGATTGCGTTCGATGGTCCGGGCTGAGTTGACGACATGATCTTATTCAGTTCCTCGAGTTTCCTCCGGCCGTTGTCATTCCCGGGGTTCAGCTCCAGTGAGCGCTCATAATTCTGCACTGAAAGAGAATACTGGCCGTCGGCCATCAACGCCTCACCGAGACTGTCGTACACATTGAACGAGCCCGGGTACGCCTCGACGTTCAACCGGAAGAGAGCGATCGCCTCCTTCGCCTGCTTGCGGGAGAGGTAGGAGTACCCCAGAGAGTTCATCTGCTGCTCTGTAAAGAGTATCACGCCCGGATCCTGTGTCTTCCTCTGGTAGTAGTAGGCCACTGCGCTGTCGACTCCCCCCCTCTTCAGAGCGTCGGTGAAACCGGGATCCATCCTGTACACGACGATCCAGTACCTGCGCAGATCATATTTCGGGCCGGTGCAGTAGTAGATCGAGTTGTTGTTCTCATCCGGCATGCAATGCGGATTTGTGAAC
>DATJPH010000477.1:0-4203 GCA_035506475.1 Bacteroidota bacterium
ACAGGTGCGCGCACGGAGCAGGCGATCATTGACAGGGACAAGGTCCACTACGCGAGGTTGAAAGCGGAAGAAGGACTGACCATACAATTGCAGGCCGCCGAACTCCGTATGACGGAGGCGAAAAAACGGATCGCAGGACAGGAAAAGAATATCGCCCAGGCGGAGAAAGCGGTGCGCATCGCCCAGACCCGCTATAAGAGCGGCGTCGGGACGCAGCTCGAGCTCATGGATTCGCAGGTGGCCATGACGCGCGCCCGCGCAACGCATGCGCAGGCAGTCTATGATTTCCTCGTCGCAAAAGCGGACTGGGAGAACACCTCTGGAAATACGCTCACGCACTGACAACGCACACTACGAGGCACATATGAAAGTTCAGTTGTTCACCGGCACTCTCTTCCTCTTCGCCTGCGGCTTGTCGATATTCCCGGCGGGCTGTTCCGGGGCCCGGGATGACCAGTCAAAAACGGGGAGCGGTGTCGCGCCCCAGGTCGTACCCGTGGAAACGGCCGTCGCCGCCCGGGCGCCTCTTACCGTGACAAGGCTGTACACGGGCTCCCTGGAGGGGGAGGAACAGGCGAACATCGTCGCGAAGATCTCGGAGCGGGTCACGGAGATCAAAGCCTCGGTCGGCCTCCGTGTCCGCAGGGGCCAGTATTTGATCGGCCTCGACAAAGGGGGGACCACCTCGCAGTATTACCAGGCGGACGCCGGATTCCGGAACGCCGGGAAATCCCTCGAGAGGATGAAATCCCTCTATGCCGAGGGGGCCGTGGCCCTTTCGGTGCTGGACGGGACGCAGACAGCGTACGATGTCGCAAAAGCGAATTTCGACGCCGCGCGGAGTGCCGTTGAGCTCTCGACCCCCATCGGCGGGGTCGTGACTGCGTTGAACGTGAGCCTGGGGGACCTCACGGCCCCCGGGCAGGTCCTCGTGACGGTCGCGAATATCGACAGGATGAAGGTCGTGATCAGCCTGAATGAGAACGACGTGATAAACGTCGCCCTCGGGCAGGAGGCGGTCATCTATTCCGAGGCACGGCCCGACCAGAAAGTGACGGGGAAGATCATCCAGATTTCAAAATCGGCGGATGTCCGCTCCCGGTCATTCGAGGTCAAGGCGCTTTTCCCGAATTCGCCGGACCGCTGGTTCAAGCCGGGAATGTTCGTCAAAGTCAACCTGAATATCTCGCCTGCCGGGAAGCTTCTTGCCGTCCCCTCGGGGGCGGTACAGACAGACGGCGTGACAAGCCGGGTCTTCGTCATTCGCGGCGGAAGGTCATACCAGGTGCCCGTCGTTGCCGGTGTCACCGACGGGGAGCGCACGGCGATCCTCCAGGGGTTGGCGGAATACGACACGGTGGCGACCGTGGGGGCGAATAACCTCAAGGACAGCTGCCTGGTGACGGTGGTGAACAGGTAAACGAATCTGATCTGACAACGGGGTACGGATGAAACTTGCAGATGTCTCGATCGAGAGGCCGGTCTTTGCGACGATGATGATCTTCGCGCTGATCGTGCTCGGACTTTTTTCCTACTCAAAGCTGAATATTGACCAGTTCCCTGATGTCGACATCCCGTATGTCACCGTGACGACGGTTCTCCGGGGCGCCGGCCCCGAGCAGATCGAATCGGATGTGACAAAGAAGATCGAGGATGCCGTCAACTCGATCGCGGGGCTCGATCATATTCAATCGACCTCCCAGGAGGGGCTTTCTATCCTCGTCATTCAGTTCAAGCTGGAAGTCGACGGCAAGCTGGCGGCGCAGGAGGTGCGGGAGAAGGTGGCCGCGGCCCGGGCGAACCTCCCGACGGAGATCGAAGATCCCGTCATTACACGATTCGATCCGGCAAGTCTCCCCATCATGACGCTCACAGTGTCCGGGAGCAGGTCAGGAAAAGCGATCACGACGTATACGAAGGATGTCATCAAGAAGAGGCTCGAAAATGTCCCCGGCGTCGGCTCGGTGGATCTCGTGGGAGGGGATGAACGGGAGATCCAGGTCGAAATCGACGCGGCGAGGATGCAGGCCTGCAACCTCTCCATCCAGGATATCGTGCAGAGCGTGGGATCGGCCAACATGGAGGTGCCGGCGGGAAACCTCATCAGCGGTCCCCGCCAGATTCTGCTCCGGACGATGGGGAAATACACGAGCGTTGACGACTTCAACAGCGTCATCGTTGCCTCCCCCGGCGGCAAAGTGGTTCACCTTTCGGACGTCGCGACTGTCAAGGACGGCATCAAGGAGAAGACGAGCCTTGCGAGGATGAACGGCAAGGGGGCGGTCGGGCTCAACATCCTGAAGCAGTCCGGAAGCAACACCGTCCAGGTGGCCGAAGCGATCAAGGCCCAGGTTGAACGGCTGAAAAAAGAGATACCTTCCGACATGCAGATCGCGATGGCCCGTGACAACAGCATATTCATACGCGAGACCGTCAACGACGTCATATTCGACATCCTGTACGGCGGCCTGCTTGCCGTTGTTGTTGTGTACCTCTTCCTTGCCAACTCGCGGCCGACGATCATAAGCGCGATCGCGCTCCCGACGTCGATCATCGCGAGCTTTATCATCATGTTCGCACTCAATTTCACGCTCAACGTCATGTCGCTGATGGCGCTGTCGCTTGCGGTCGGCCTCCTGATCGACGATGCGATCGTCGTCATTGAGAATATCTACAGGCACATGCACGAGGGGGCGACCCCCGTGGAGGCGGCGAAGGCCGCCACGAGTGAAATCGGCCTGGCGGTCATGGCAACGACGTTCACCGTTGTGGCCGTGTTCGTTCCCGTCGCGTTCATGACGGGGATCATCGGCCGTTTCTTCTACCAGTTCGGGATCACCGTCGCGGTGGCCGTTCTCGTCTCCCTGTTTGTCGCCTTCACGCTGACGCCGATGCTGGCGTCCCGCTGGCTGAAGAAAGAGGACGAGGAGCTCTCCCCCGGCGGGAGCATCCTCCGGACGCTCCTGTATTACTTCAACCACTTCTTCGAGTACCTGAGCGGGCGCTACCAGAAGGCGATCGCCTGGTCGCTCAGGCACAGGGTTGCGGTCGTGGGGGTCGCGGTGGTGATTTTCTTCCTCAGCCTCTTCATGACCCGGTTCCTCGGATCGGCGTTCTTTCCCAGCAGTGACCAGAGCGAGTTCACGATCGGCGTAAACGCCTCCCCGGGGAGTTCGCTCGACCAGACGGGCGCAATCTGCACCGGCATCGAGCAGGTCCTGAACCGGCGGCCCGAAGTCATGGCAACGCTGACGACCATAGGGGCAGGGAACGATCCCGTGACGAAGGGGAACATCCTCGTCAAGCTCGTTAAGAAGAACCAGCGGAAGAAGGGGATCGAACGGATCATGGACGAGGTCCGCCGTGATCTTGCTGCTCTCCCCGGGGCCAATCTCAGCATCATGATCTCACAGGGACCCGGCGGTGGACAGAAGCCGGTCGTCATGAGTGTCAGGGGCGAAGACCTCCAGACCCTTCAGGCTCTCGCCGGCAAGGTCGAATCCGTCGTCCGCTCGACGCCGGGGGCCGTGGACGTCGAGAATAGCCTGGAGACTTCCAAGCCCGAGATGCGGATCCGGATCGACAGGGAGAAAGCGTCCGACCTCGGCGTGAACGTCGGCCTCATTGCCACCGGGATCCGGGCGATGGTGGACGGGGCCGTAGCCACCCAGTATTCCGAAGGGGGAGACCAGGTCGACGTCAGGGTCCAGCTTGCGAAAGCGGACAGGACCTCGCTGGAAAGCGTCCGGAACCTCACCATCAAGGGATCCAAAGACGGCGCAAACCAGCAAAAGCTCCTCGTGCCCGTCTACTACGTGGCCGATATCGGCCCCGGGTCGGGCCCCTCCAAAATCAACAGGTTTGACAGGCAGCGGGAGATTCGTATCGACGCGAACACGTCCGGACGCCAGCTCGGCGATGTGCTCGGGGATATCACGAAGCGGACGAGCCGGCTCGATGCTCCCCCGGGGTACAGCGTCGGCGTCACGGGATCGGGCGAACAGCAGGCGCAGTCGTTCCTGAACATCCTCATCGCGCTCGCACTTGCGGTCGTGTTCGTGTATATTGTCCTCGCGGCGCAGTTCGAGAGCTTCGTCCTGCCGTTTTCCATCATGCTCGCCCTCCCGATGTCCCTGATCGGGGCGGTCTTTGCGCTCCTGGTGTTCGGCAGTTCCCTCTCCGTGATTTCGATGATCGGGATCA
>DATJPH010000478.1:0-2306 GCA_035506475.1 Bacteroidota bacterium
TAGCGGAACTCGGACGCGTACTCGACCTCGGTGGGCATCTTCGCAATCTGCTCGAGCATGTACTTGCCCACCAGGGCGGCGTGCCAGGATGTGCCGCAGGCGGTGATGACGAACCGCCGCGCGCAGAGCAGCTTGTCCATCACATGGCGCAGGCCGCCCAGGACCACGTTGCCCTGGTCCACCAGAAGCCGCCCGCGCATCGCGTTCGTGATCGTCTCGGGCTGCTCGTTGATCTCCTTCAGCATGAAGTGATCGTAGCCCCCCCGCTCGATCTGGGAGAGCTCCAGCGTCACTTCCTTCACTTCCTTCGTCACGGAGACGTCGTCGATCGTGATCGTCCGGAACCCGTCGCGCGTGACCACGGCGATTTCGCCGTCGTCGAGGTAGACGACGTTGCGCGTATGGTCCACGATCGCCGAGGCGTCGGAGGCGACAAAATTCTCCCCCTCGCCCACACCGAGGATCAGGGGGCTTCCCTTGCGCGCCGCGATGAGCTTGTCCGGCTCGTGCACGGACAGGACGACGAGCCCGTACGTGCCCTCCACCTCCGCAAGAGCGTGGCGGACGGCCGCCGTGAGGTCCTTCGTCTCATCGTACATGACGCCGATCAGGTGTGCCAGCACTTCCGTGTCGGTGCCGCCGATGAACGTGTGGCCATCGCGAACCAGCTTCGTCCGGATCGCCGCGTAGTTCTCGATGATGCCGTTGTGGATAACGGCGATTTCCTTCCGCGCGTCCCAATGGGGATGCGCATTCGCATCGTTGGGCTCGCCGTGCGTGGCCCAGCGGGTGTGCCCCATGCCGATGCCGGCCGAAAGCCCGCCGTTGGCGGAGCGGATGGCCTCGGCGAGATCCGAGACTTTCCCGGCTTTCTTCTGGACGCAGAATGCACCCCCCTTGATCAGCGCCAGCCCCGCAGAGTCATAACCCCTGTATTCCAGGCGCCGGAGGCCTTCGAGGAGGATGGGAACGCAGTTCTTGTCTCCGATGTAGCCGACGATGCCGCACATTGGAGCCACCTGTTGAAAAATGATACGATTGGTAGGATAACGATTTAGCGCAACATAATCAATGAAGGGAGTTCAGCCAATGCGGCCGATCACTCCCATCATTCTTCCTGACTTTGCGCCGTCCCTGCGGTGGGAATGGAAGAGCTCGGGTTCGGAAATGGTGCAGTGCGGGCTTACCTCGATGTTGCCGGACTGCACGCCCGCCCGGACAAGCTGCTCGCGGTTTGCCTCCTTGAGATCGACGTACACCCCCCCTTCCCGCTGATCGCGAAACTCAGGGGCAAATCGGGCCGCAACATCCGGTCCGACACGGTAGCAGCAGGAGGAGGCCGACGGACCGATGGAGACGAGGAGATCCGCCGGGTCCGTCCCGAACGTCTCGACCATCGTGCGGACAGCCGTCCCGGTAATCCCCGCCGATGAGCCCCGCCAGCCGGCATGAACCACCCCCGCGACATTTCGAGCGGGGTCGAACATGAGCAGAGGGACACAATCGGCCACGGAAACACAGAGAAAAAGCCCCGGACGGTCCGTGAGGAGCGCGTCCGTTTCGGGGTAGTCTCCCGGTTTCTCCGCGATGCGTACCGCCGACCCATGCACCTGGGCGGGGATCGCAAGGCGGTCGAGGGAGGCGCCGAGCGACCCGAAGAACAACTCCCTGTTCTTCTTCACGTTTTCGGGGTCATCGCCCACTTTGAATGAGAGATTCATCCCCAGCGGCGCGGGGCTCACCCCCCCTCTCCGCGTGCTGAACGCGGAAACCACGCAGCCGGGAAATATCGAGGGGACGATCGTCGTCAAGACCCGGCCTGCTCTTTCTCGTCCGCCCCGGGGAGCCAGAGGCGGACGGTGGTCCCCTCGCCCACCGTGCTCGTAAGCGTCACCGTGCCGTGGAGATCCTCCACCGTCTTTTTCACGATTGCCAGGCCGAGACCCATGCCATCGGTCTTCGTCGAGAAATTGGGCATGAAGAGCCTGTCAATCATCTCCCCGGGCACGCCTTTCCCGTGATCCGTCACGGCGATTGCGACACCCCCATTTTCTCCCTCCGCCGTGATCACGATGTCGCCTGATCCGTCCATGGCCTGTATGCCGTTCCGGATGATGTTGATCAGGGCCCGCCGAAGCTCCTCCCTGTCGGCGATCACCTGCGGCAGGCCTTTCCCTAAACGGACGTCGAAGGCGATCGAGGACTCCTGGTCGAACAGCCGCACCGCCTCTTCGACGATCGGCCGGATCTCCTGCCGGTCGAGATTCCGCCGCGGCATACGGGCGAAATGGGAGAACTCCGAGGCG
>DATJPH010000479.1:0-5662 GCA_035506475.1 Bacteroidota bacterium
GGGGCCGTTGCGGTAGAAGACCCAGGCAGCAACGATGACCAGAACACCGAGGAGAGCGAGTATCGCGCTGCGCAGGTTGAATCGGGCCGCTTTACCGGGGACGACCCGCGAAGGGGGAGTCGACTCACGCGGAGGCGGTGAGAGAGGGAGCGGGGTACTCTTACCGACGCGTTTGAGATCCTCGCCCATCTCCGCCGCGGTCTGATACCTCTTCGCGGGGTCTTTTTCAAGTGCGCGGTTGACAATCCGCTCGAGGTCCGGCGTCACCTCTCTCCGGAGACGCGAGAGAGGCTCAGGCGTCCCGTGGGCGATCGAATAAATGACGGCCGCCTCGTGATCGCCGCGGAACGGAAGCGAACCGGCGAGCATCTCGTAAAGTAGAACGCCGGCTGAGAAGAGATCCGACCTCGCATCGGCCTCGCCCCCCTGGACAACTTCCGGGGCCATATAGGCGAGCGTCCCCACCGTGGAAAGGGGCCGCGTGAGTTTTGCGGACCCTTTCAGCTTCGCAAGGCCGAAATCCATGACCTTGATCCGGTCACGCGCGGTGACCATCACGTTCTCGGACTTGATGTCCCTGTGGACGATCCCGTTTGCGTGCGCTTCCTGGAGGGCATCGCAGATCTGGAGGGCATAGTCGAGCGCGCGCTCCAGGGGAAGCCCCCCCTGGCCGAGGATGTTCCCCAGCGTGCGGCCGTCGACGAATTCCAGGTCGATGAAGTGCGCACCCTCGTGCTCGCCGATCGCGTGTATCGTGCAGATCCCGGGATGGTTGAGGCCGGAGGCGGTCCGGGCCTCCTGGAGAAGTCGTGCGCTTTCGTCGGGGTCTCCGCCGATATGCGGCGGGAGGAATTTCAGTGCGACAACCCGGTTCAGCGTGAGGTCGCGGGCCCTGTAGACGACGCCCATCCCTCCTTCGCCGAGCTTGTCAAGTATCGTGTAGTGCGATACAGTGCGGCCGATCATGGTCTCGGAAGAAAAAAAGGGCCCGCCGTTGCCGGGCGGGCTCCTCACCACGCGACTCGAGTCCCCGGTCACTGCGACGCCACGGCGGCCCGGATCGAGAAGACGAACCCGACGGTGACGGTCTCATCGGGCCCGACGGTAACCTGGCGGGATTCGACGTACGGCTCTTCGACGACGGGCGGTGTACCGGGCCCGCCGGAGGAGTTGCGCGCGGTGATCCCCTCATGCCACATCTTCAGCGTGTACGTCCCCGGAGGGACGCCGGGAAGGCGGAATTTCCCGTCCGCGTCGGTGACCGCGCAGTACGGGCTCGAAGCGCGGATGATGTACGCGTTCATCCACGGATGCCCTGCGTCGCACGTCGTCATCATCGCGTTGATCCCCGCAATATCGTTCTCCCGGACGCGCGAGTGAAATCCCCGCACCGGCTGGGCGATATTGAACAGCGAGCGGAGGTTGTTGCCGACGTCGTACGAATGCACGTTATGCAGGATGGGATCCTCGTTCACGATCTCCAGTTGATCGCCCGGGTTGAGTATAAGAACATGCGGGGTGTATTCACAGTTCCGCTGCCTGAGCGTGGCGGTCCCGGGGGGGTCGCATTTCTTCCCCTGTACAATCCCGTCGATCCAGACGACGGCGAATCTCACCCCCTTCCCCGACCCGGTCAGGAGCCGGGGAGAAGGCTTCCGTTTGCCGCAGACGGCCTCGTCTTTTGTCACCCGATCAACGACAGGCGAGGATGGACACGATGTGATGCACACCGAACCCTGGATGGTGCCGCCGTGCGCAACCTCAACAGCCCGGTAGCGGACCTGTGCGGGTGCGGTGAGGGATGCACAGGCGAGAACTGACGCACACAGGAATATCGGGATCCGACGGCCGATGAGCATGGGAAGCCTCCTCCTCGTTCTCAATCAGTGTCCTGCCGGCGGCGCGCCCGCCGGGGGAATCGGATCATGAATGGCGTTCTTTATCGGCTTGAGCGACTGGAGGTACGCGAATATCGCCTTGAGGTCGCTGTCGGTCGCCTTGCCGATCATCTCCCACGGCATCGGGGGGAGTATCGGACGCCCCTCGCCCATGTCCTTGCCGGTCCTGAGTGCCTTGATGAACATCGCTTCCGTCCAGCTTCCCAGGCCCGTTTCCTTGTCGGGCGTCAGGTTGCGCGTGAACGACGTCCCCCACGGTCCCACCCAGATCGTCTGGTCGTTCGTTGTCAAGGCTCCCCACTTGTCAGGACCGAGGACGCCGGGGGGAACGGCGGGCACCGGCTCCCCGGCAGGCGAACCCGAAAGGAGACTCGACTCATCAACAACCGGTCCCTGCGGCGTCATTTTTTTCGGCGAGTGGCAGTCGTTGCAGCTGCCCAGCGTCACGAGATACTTCCCGCGTGCGATCATTGCCTGGATCTTCGGATCCTTCTTCTGAGCAAGCCCGGCGGAGACGGAGAGCGCGCAACACAGGCCGACAGCGACAACCATGGAACTTCCCTTCATGAGTACCTCCTGGAGTTGGATGTGTGATTTATGGATTGGTGGTGTGACAAGAGAGAACCGATGTTCGATCGATGCGGGCGTGCGGGGGCGGAGTCCGGGTATGCATGTGGAACGAGGGGGAATACAGACGCGAGAGGGTATGAGGTGCGTGGCACGATCCGTCGAGCTCCGCGCGCTGGTGTGCAGACGTATAGTGGGACAATCTCCTCCCCCGGGGGGAGAGGAATTACTCGAGAATCGCTATTGCAATGAACGGGTGCAGAGGGGAAACTTTGGTTCAGAAGCAGACGAGTTTACGAACAGAAGGGGTGAATGTCAAGTAATATCTGTAAATTTGGCCACAAAAACCTCAAGATTTCCGCGAGGAGGGGAAGGGGGGCGCCCTCCCCCCTCTGCTGGAGACCTATTCTCCACGGGTCGGCGAGGTTTCCCTGTACCCTTCCCCTGTCCCGTTCCTGGCGAGCATGGAATGGAGGTTTGCCGTCTTCCATCCTGCATAATAGACCACCTGCCCGATCTTGACAATCCGGTCGAAGAGGATCTTGTCGATCGTGTCGGTCGGCCGGTGATAATCCGCGTGTTCACCCGTGAAGAAGAACGCGATCGGGACACCGTGCCGGGCGAAATTGTAGTGATCGCTTCGCTTGTAGTACTGGTGGGGATCGCGGTCATTGTCGTAATCGTAGTCGAGCGCGATGTTGTTGGATTCCGCGTTGGCAACCCTCAGGACGCTGTCGAGCTCCGTGCTGATCTTGTCCGACCCGATCACGTAGACGTACGGGCCGGAGCCGGACGCCTGATGGATGGAGTCCATCCTCCCGATCATATCCGTGTTGAAATCCGCGACCGTATTTTCGAGCGGGACCTCGGGGTGGGACGTGTAGTAGGAGGAACCGAGAAGCCCTTTCTCCTCCCCCGAGACGCCCAGGAACAGGAGGCTGCACTTCGGCCTGACGGGATTCGACGCAAACGCGTGCGCGAGCTCTATGACCATCGACGTGCCCGAACCGTTGTCGTCCGCCCCGTGGAATATCGCGCCCCCCGGTCCCACCCCCAGGTGGTCGAAGTGCGCGGAGAAGACGACGACATCCTTCTTCATCACCGGGTCGCTCCCCTCCAGGAGACCGACGACGTTTTCGGCCTCCCTCTCCTGCCGAAGCATCTTCTCGTCGAGACTGAGGCTCACGCCGCTGAATACCATCGGGTAGAAGAGCGAGTCCTCCGAGGCGAGCCGCCGCGCCTCCGCAAGCGAGGTGCCGCCGGAGCGAAGTATCGCGTCGGCAAACGCAGGGGACACGATGAAGGAGAGGGGCCCGGCGCGCAGCGGCCGCGGATTTTCCCCCTTCAGGGTCATCCTGCCGCCTGCGACACCGAACGACACCATCGTCGAGACAATCCGGGGGAGGGATAACGCCCCGGTGTCGGCGGCAACCACCAGCATGGCCACCGCGCCGGAATCTCTCCTTCCGCCGCCGAACGCCCTCCTGAGGGGAGAGCCGGAGGGTGCGGGAGGAGCTCCCGGACGCGAACCGTTCAGGACGAGTATGAACTTCCCGGCAAGCGCGCTTTTCTGTTCCGGCGGGGTCCCGCTGTCCATGTATCCCACGAAGGCAACACCCCCCGAGAGGGAGGTGTCCCGGCCCGCAAACGAGGTGAAATCGCTTTCCCATGAAAACCTCTGCGACCCGTCCACATTGCGCAGGGTCATGGATGTCGAGTCGCTCACCTTGATGAGATCGACGAGGTAGTGCTGGAGAAACGTGCCGCCATCCCCCATGGGCCGGAGACCGAACGTCTTGAAATGATCCGCGATGTACGCCGCGGCCATGTGTTCCCCGGGGTAGGACGTCTCCCTCCCCTGCAGGGAATCGGATGCAAGATACGTCAGGTACGTCCTCAGGTCGGCGGCGGTGATCGACTCGAATCCGACGCGCGCATCCGGGTCGACGCCCGAGACCTGCGCCAGCGCGAACGCGATCGGAAACGCCAACAGCCACGCAAACTTCATTGTGAAACCCTCCTGGAAAAATTCAACCTCACGGTTGCCGGTACTCCAACATATCGAAAGAGCCCCGTTCTTGCAAGTGATTCCCTCAAACAGGGGAGGGGGGGAAATTGTGGTGAAATTACGGTAGATTCCATTACACAACCGGCGGAGAAGTCATGAAGATGAGATTCATGGGGAATACGGGGATCAAAGTCTCCGAAATCTGCTTCGGCGCGATGACGTTCGGCGGGAGAAGCTTCTGGGCCGTGATCGGCGCGCTCGAACAGAAAGAGGCTTCCGCGCTCGTCAACCAGGCGCTGGACGGGGGGATCAATTTTTTCGACACCGCGGACGTTTATTCTGAGGGTCTCGCCGAGGAGATGCTCGGCAGGGGCCTGGGGTCGCGGCGGAAGGACGTCGTCCTTGCGACGAAGGTCCGGGGGAGGACCGGGAAGGGGCCGAACGACATCGGCCTCTCGCGGCTGCACATCATCGAGAGCTGCAACGCCAGCCTGAAGCGGCTGGGGACCGACTACATCGACCTGTACCAGGTCCACAGCTTCGACCCGAAGACCCCGCAGGAGGAGACGCTGAGGGCGCTGGACGATCTTGTCCGGAGCGGGAAGGTCCGGTACATCGGCGCGTCAAACCACACAGGCTGGCAGCTCATGAAGGCGCTTGCGGTCTCCGAGCGGCAGTCGCTCGAGAAATACGTCACGCTCCAGGCGTACTATTCGCTCATCGCGCGCGATCTTGAGAACGAACTCGTCCCCCTCTGCCTCGACCAGAAACTCGGCGTGCTCGCATGGAGCCCGCTGGGAGGAGGGTTCCTCACAGGGAAGTACCGGAGGGGAAAACCGCGGCCCGCGGGGGCCAGGAGGACGAACCCGAATGACCAGTTCCTGAAGTTCGACGAGGAGAAGGGGTTCGCGATCGTCGATGAGCTCGAGGCGATCGCCCGGAACCACAACGGGACGATCACGCAGGCCGCGCTTAATTACCTCCTGAGGAAACCGGGGGTCTCGTCCGTCATCACGGGCGCGCGGACAGGGGAACAGCTCGCCGACACGCTCAGGACGACCGACTGGGAAATGACGGCCGGGGAGGTCGAACGGCTCGACGACCTGAGCACGCCCCCCAGGGTCTACCCGTACTGGATGCTCGAAGGGCAGCTGAAGGACAGGTAGCCTCCGGCGGGAGGATCAGACGG
>DATJPH010000480.1:0-5406 GCA_035506475.1 Bacteroidota bacterium
AGAACGATGAGCGCCGGCGCTACAACTTCATGATGAAAACGCGTGAGGAACTCTCCTCCGTTTCCTCCGTCACCCTCGATTTCGGGCTTGCCTACCAGTACGCGGGACAATTCCTCTACTGGCGGAACGTCGATTCCGCCCTCATCACGCCCCTGCGCCACCAGAGCGACAACATCAAATCCACCCGGTATTTCCTGAGCGGCGCGTACAGTGCCGCGTTCTCGGACCGTTTCCTGTTCGCGGTCAGGGCTATGTGGTACCACAACGACTGGGGGTTCCAGCAGAGCGGCGACCCGGAGCGGACCGAGTCGCTTGCCGACGGCGTGCGGACGGAGGTGCTCGCGACGCTCCTCCTCGGGGAGGCCCACACGGTGACGGGGGGTCTGGACGGCACCGTCGATCTCATCGGCGGCGGCATGTTCGGCGACCGGAGTATCGGCGGACTCGCACTCTTCGCACAGGACGAGATCAGGCTTATGAAGGGGTTGACGCTGACATGCGGTGCGCGGTTCGATTTCGAATCTGTGGGATTGACCGGCGAAACGGGGCACCTCAATCCGAAGGCGGCGCTTCTGTACAGGGCGGGAGAGGGGACGTCGTTCAGGGCGTCATTCGGGGAGGGATTCAGGGTGCCGTCACTGCCCGAAGCGTTCGTCGAGGCGGGGTCGACCGGGCTCCTTGCGGTGCCGAACAGGGATCTGAAACCGGAACGGAGCAGGTCGTACGAGGCGGGATTCACGCAGGCGATCGGCGGCGCCGGTTCGATCGACCTCGCCCTGTTCCGCTCGGACATCGACAACCTGATCGAGCCTGGTCTGTTCGCCTCCGGCCTGAACCTGGAGGTGCAGTGGAGGAACGTCACGCAGGCGAGGGTCCAGGGATTCGAGACATCCTGCGCGGCGAAATTCTTCGGCGGCGCCGTTGTGTGCAACCTCGGGTATACGTACGTCTACCCGCAGGACCTGACGCACGCCGACATACTGAAGTACCGCCCGCGCCACGTGCTTCACGGTGAGGCCCGGGGCACCGCCGGGTGGCTGAGCGCCTCGGTCGATTTCAGGTACTCCAGCCGGGTCGAAAGGATCGACGACGAACTCGTCGACGCGGGGGTCATCCCGGACGGCGACCAGCGCGTTCCGATATACGTCACGGACGTCAGGGTGGGGGCCGACCTGTACGGGGCGGGCATCCCCTGTTCGGTCTCCGTGAACGTCAACAACCTCTTTCAGCACAACTACGTCGAACTCATCGGAAACGTCATGCCGCCGAGGACGTACGTGCTCGTCCTTGAATCAAGATTCTGACAGGGGACTCCGGCGTGCCGGGGCGGTCACGGTTGTTCGACGATGTCGCGTTTCATGGGCGCGAGCGCGGCGATGAGTTCGTTCTTTTCACGTTCTCCCACCTTGAATGTGTCGAGAGCCGCAACGAGGTCCCTGACCATGTCGTTGAAGTGCTTCGTCGTGATCCCCATCCCGCGGTGTGTCGATTTCATGTCCCTCCCTTTGTACCTGCACGGCCCTCCCGACGCCTGGCAGATCTGGTCAACAAGCATCGCCTTGAGCCGTGGGATATTCGTATGGACAAAGTACGTATTGATCGATGTATCGGCGGCGACGTTTGCCACGAACTGGTTGACGACCGCGGAGATTGCGCTCTTCCCTCCCAGCCGGTCATAAAGGGAAGCGGGCCGCGTCGAATCGCTCTTCCCCTGTGCACGGGTCGCGGCGCAGGACACAAGAACGGAGAGAAGCACGGCTGCCGGAATCCGGAACGCGTGGCGTCGACGGCACGTATACGTCATAATGGATCTCCTTGGCGTGGGTTATTGAATATGGTATTTGTGCAAAAAAAACTGTAATTTCACAAGAGTTTTTTTTGAACAGAGCCGGACACAGCCGGATTCAGACCGGACCAGAGTGCATATGGATCGCATGATCGGGAAGTCCATTCATCAGTACAGGGTCCTGGAAGTGCTCGGCCGGGGAGGGATGGGGGTCGTGTACAGGGCGCATGACTCGCTGCTCGACCGCGACGTTGCCCTGAAGACGATGGACGTCCTCATGGCGTCTGACCCGAACTTCATCCGCCGGTTTCAATCCGAAGCGCGGGCGCTTGCCAGGCTCAACGATCCCAACATCGTCTCCATATTCAACCTCCTCGAAACCCCGGAGGGGATCTGCATCGCCATGGAATATGTCCGGGGAAGGACGCTGAGCGACGTATTGAAAGCGACGCCGCTCCTCCCCGTGCAGCGCGTCCTCCGTATATTCCGCCAGGTCTTCACCGCACTCGATCACGCGCACAGGGAAGGGGTGATCCACCGTGATATCAAGCCGGGGAACGTGATGCTGACGAATGCGGACATCGTGAAGATCACGGATTTCGGGCTGGCAAAGATACAGACTGCCACCGGGACGACGGTGACCAAAGGGACGGCGGGGACACTGTTCTACATGTCGCCGGAACAGATCAGGGGACTCGGGCAGGTGGACAACCGGGGCGATATCTATTCGGCAGGCATGGCGCTTTACGAGTCCCTTGCCGGAGCCCTCCCGTTCCCGCCCGATGCCTCGGAGTACACGATTGCCAACATGATCGTGGAAGGAACAATTAACCCTCCCGGGAGCATCAACAAATCGCTCCCGCGGGATCTCTCGAACCTCGTGATGAAGGCGATCGACAGGGACCCGCGCAAGAGGTACCAGAGTGCGGCGGAGGTCCTCTCCGCGCTCCAGCGTCTTTCGGGCGGCAGCGGCGGGTTCGATATCACTCTGCCGGCCGAGAGCTCGGCCGCCACCACGCAGTATCTCCCTTCGCCGGAACTTCCCCATGCATCAGGGCACCACCGCTGGAAACTCTATGCCGCCCTCGTGGGCGGCCTCCTTGCCCTCGGCTTCGCCTACTTCGCTCTCCGGCTCTCGGTCTTCCCCCCCGCGGGGCGGCTGAGCGTCATGACGGATCCTCCCGGGGCCGGGGTCATCATCGACAAGGCAGCGATCCGGGTCTCGCCGGTCCAGGATGTGACACTCTCCCCCGGCAGGCACACGGTGATAGCCTCGTGGGACGACGGGAGCGTTGATACCTCCGTGACGATACGCTCCGGGCAGCCGGCGCTTATCGTGATTACGAAGCCCTTGCATTCGGGAGATCTCTCCGGCGCAGTGCAGGAGATCGCCGCATCACCGGCGGCGGCCGGGGGCCCGGAGGCCTCCGGGCCGGAGTCGCACCTCACGCTTGTCGCCGTGCCCGCCGGTGAAGCGGCGGTGGATGGCGGCACGTTTCAACCGGCCGGCACGCCCCTGACACTCGGCGTCCATGCCGGGACGCGGAAAGTGACATTCCGGGACGGGAAGGGGACGGTGAAGGAGCGATCGGTGAACATGCGCGCCGGGGAGGCGAACACGGTCAGGTGCTACTTTCAGGGGATCGTCAATGTCGAAGCCACGCTTGATTTTATTTTGTCTCCTGCCGCGATCGTCGTCGACGGGGTACCGCGCCGTGCGATGACGCCGGGGAAGATCTCCCTCCCGGCGGGGAAACACAGGATCGCCGTCCGCCTGGAAAACTATGTCTGCGTCCCCGAAGAACAAACGGTCACGGTGGAGCCGTCGTTCGATGCCCCGAAACCCTACTCGGTCACATTCAAGCTAAAACGAGAACAATGAGGTGCCGGATGAAACTGAAATTTGCCCTACTCCTGTTCGCCTGCGGCTGCGTCGTCTTCAGCGCCGTGGCGGCGCGCCCGGGGAAGACCCAGAGCGGATTCGACAGGCTCAAGAGCCTCCTCGGCACATGGAGGGGGAGGGACTCGGGGGGAAACCAAACGAGTGCCACGTTCAGACTCGTGGCGGACGAGACCTCGATCATGGAAACGGTCGTCCGGGGAGATGCCAGTGAAACCATCGTGCGCGTCTACTACGTCGACAACGGCACGCTCATGCTCACGCAGTACGGCCTGCGGGGGAACCAGCCGCGCATGAGGATCGACCCGAAACGGACAGGTGAGAAAACGTTTGCTTTTACGATGCTGGATGTGACGGATCCCGCCGGCGAAGGCGACGTGCAGATCCTCGACCTGATCCTTGACCAGCGCGACAGGTCATCGCTCGCCGAATCGTGGACAGTCCGCTCCGGGAAGAAAGACTCGGTTGAGACGGCTGTCCTTGAGCGCGCGATGCTGGACAACGCGGGAGCCGGACTCGAAAAAATGAGGACCCTCCTGGGGAGCTGGAAAGGGAAGGACGGCCACGGCAACGGGGTCGACGTCACGTACAGCCTCGTGGCGGACGGCACGGCGATCATGGAATCCCTGGATATCGGCCCTTCACGGGAGAACATGGTGACGCTTTACACGCTGAGCGGCGGGAACACCGTCCTCACCCATTACTGTTCGATGGGAAACCAGCCCCGGATGAAGCTCGACGGTGCCAGGAGCGACGAAACCACGCTCGTCTACACGTACGTCGATGCCACGAACGTGAAGTCAGAGCGGGATCCCCGCATGCACGATCTTACGCTCAGGTTCAAGGACAAGGATCATTTCAGCCAGGAGTGGACGCTCCTGATCGAGGGGAAGACCACGAGTACTGTGTACGAGTTTGAGAGGGTGAAAGAGGCGGCACAATCCCCGGGCTGGTAATGGCCAATCGTTCGCAGCTCCGGCGCGCGCTCCTCATCCTGCTTCTGGTCGCGCTCTGTATACTCCTCTACCTCCCATTCCGGCATGAGAAGACGCCCGGCGCCCCCCCTGCCGGAGTGCCGGTGGCGCCTCCCCCGGTCCTCGACACCGCGGCACATGCACCCGTCGGTGAACCGCCCGCCGGCGTCGACACGCTTCCCGTGCGCAGTCCACGGAGCAGGAAGGCGGCGGCGATCGCTCCGCCTGTCCGGTACCGTCCCGCCTCGCTCGACGCGGAGCCGGAGGTTTTCGAATTCATACGTGATTTTTACGGCGACGTGAAGGAGCGCTGGGTGAGCCTCGGGCTCGCAGGATCCCGTCTTGACAGCGCGGCCCCGTCGCGCCGGGTGCTTCGCGGCGGGATCGCCGGGGAGGCGGGTTGGCCCGTGAAGCGCTTTCTCCTTTCTGTTGATTCGGTGCGCCCGCTCCGCGTGTACGTTTTTCCGGGCTGGAGCTACGGCTCCGACTGGGCGCCGCTCCCTGACGGGAGTTTCCGCCTTGAAGGGAATGTCGCCCCGGTGCCCGGGAGATACCTCCTGGCGGTATCCGAAAGGAGGGACCCGATTCCCGGTGCGGTCGAACGGAGAAACGACAGGCTGGGCCTGCACATCCGTTCGATCCCGGGGTATGCGTACGTCCTCAGGTTCGGTCTCGAATGCGAAGCGCGCGGGGGAGAGGATTCCTCATTCACCCTCTATGCGCATGAGGTCGCAGTCGGGTTTCCC